>JBGSID010000228.1:0-3911 GCA_041751895.1 Lysobacteraceae bacterium
GCAGCGCCACGCCAGGCCACTGCAACGGCGAGCGCCGCAACACCGCCGCCACCCGTGCCCATTGGAACCAAGGACCGGGAAAGGAGATGCCATCGAGCATCAACAAACCGCACACACGCGCGTCCTGTACCGCGATGCGCCAGCCCAGATCGGCAGCGCTGCACACGCCGCCGATGACGAAGCGCCGGCAACCGTATTGGCTGGCGAGGTGATCGAGCGCGGCGCGCGTGGCCTGGCGATCATCGCAGCCGGCAATGCGCGCGGCCTCGCCGACGCCGGGAAGGTCAAAGCGAAACGTACGCATCCCCTGCGCATCCAGCATGCGCGACAGCTCCACGTGCAACCGGAACAGCCCGGCGCGCGGAACCATGCCCGAATTCGGCAGCACCAACACCGGAGCGGACTCGGCACCTGCGGTGAGGATGCCGACGAGCTGATTGCGCGGCCCGAACTGCACGAAAGTTTCCATTCTCAACGGCTCCCTGCCAGCGCAAGCGCCAGTTCGTTGGCGACTTGTTCCATCCGCGGCGTCATGAAAAGCGATTCGTCCATGCGCGTGCTGCCGCCGAATCGTGGCGCCTCGTCGGGAAGCGTCAGGGTGCGCGCTGATGCAAGCCGCTCGGCGTGGTTATCGAGCGCGCCTACACGATCGACCAGCCACACCGGAACTGCCGGAATCGTGGACGAGATCATCGCGATCCCTGCCATCGCGTCGCGCAGCGCCGGCGCCACCGCATATCCGATCAACTGACCATCGCTGGCATCGGCAAGCGTCGGACAGTGGCGTGTGTACCGGTCCGGCGAACAGCGCTCGATGGCGTCGGCGCGCACCAGATCATCGAGCCATTCGCGACCATCGAGAACCGGCTCCCACAGAATCAATTCCGATGCCTCGCCGCCACGGTGCATCCAGTCCCATGCCACCAGCGCACCGGCGCGCCATGCCATCACCGCGATCCGCGAGGCCCCGGTGTGGGAGCGCAGTGCCGCATGGGCCAGATGCAGATCGGCGTGCATCGTCGACAATCGCATTTCGTTGCTGCTACCCGCCGAATCGCCGCTACCGAAGAAATCGAAGCGCAGCGCCGCGATGCCGTTTGCTGCAAAAGCGCTGGCCATTTCAGTAATGAAGCGACGGCTGCGCGGTTGCTCATGCAGCAGCGGCGGAACCAGCAACACGCCGCGAACCGGCGGCAGCCCGGAGGGACGATGCAAAGCCGCATAGAGTCGTCGTTGTGGCTCGCCCAACCACAACGGTTGCCACGGACCCAAACTCATCGGGTGCCGCCCGGTCCGGTGCGAGAAAACAAGCGGCGCAAGCGCCCGGCAAAGCCTGACCGCAGGGGCCGCGCATGCACCGGCGTGTCGGCGCTACCCGGAAAATCGGCAGCGATTTGCGACAAACTTTGTGATGCGAGGCGCAAAAGCTTTATCTTGAAGCCGGTCTCGCGCATCACGCGCTCCGCCATCTGCACGGCCAACATCGAGTTTCCACCAAGATCGAAAAAATTATCCGATGGAACGACGGTATTTCCAAGCACTTGCGACCAGACACCTGTCAAGTATGACTCGCGCGGGTCCATTTCATGAGGGATTTCCTGGCGCTCGTCTCCATCAACGATATGCGCGTCAAACGCATCTCGCGTGATCGACGCACCGCCGATCATGCCGACTTCACGTGCTGCACTTGGCTCAATCAAGCTATCCATCCGCCTCCCCGGGTCAATGGATACTTTCTGTAGCAAGGACTGGAGGCGATCCCGCATCAGCCGGATGGTGCTCGCATCGAAAAGATTGCTGTTATATACCAGGCTTCCTGTCAGTCCCGACTCGTTTTCAACGATGAGCAGCGCAATGTCCTCGCTAGCCCCAGGCTGCAACACCTCAATGCGTGAGTGTTTCAGCGCCCCCCAGCTTACCGGCCGCTGACGCACGTCTTGAAACGAAAACTGTGCGTGATAAAACATTGCCGCACCGGCTTCATTGCGAAGAGAAAGCGTGTTTGGCAGGTCTTCGATCCGAATATCCGGATTCGCGAAACCATCCAACAACACATCGCGAGTGCGCTTCACCGACGTAGCAAATGTCATGGATGCGTCGTTGGCAAGGCGCAACGGCAGCAGATTGGTGAAGTACCCCATGAGATTCTCGACCTCAAATCGGTTCCGACCCCGAACCAACGTCCCGACCACGATATCCTCGGTGCCGGCGAGGCGCGACAGCACCGCCGAAAATGCAGTCAGGAGCACTGTGAACAAAGTGACTCCAAGCCGGTTACTGATGGCTTGCAATCGCTCACACGCCTCGCCCGGAACGCTAACATCGAGTGACTCGCTGGCGACAATGAGGCCACGCTTTCTGGGTTTATCGGTCGGCAGCGCAGCCAGTCTGTACGCCTCGCTTCCCGGCCCGGAAAGGTGACGTGTCCAGAAGGCGACCTGCTGCCGGTATGGATCGCTATCCATCCAGCCACGCAACCAGGCAGCGTAGTCACCGTACGTGACCGGGAGCGCGGGAAGCGTCGGCGAGCGCCCTTCCGACAGCGCACCATATAGCTCAGACATTTCTGCATACATCAGATCAAACGACCAGCCGTCCCAAATGATGTGGTGCGGCATGAAAAACAACACATGCACTTCATCTTCGATTTTGTATATTCGTGCGCGGAACAGTGGCGCTGACCCCAGGTCGTCAAAAGGCGTGTCAATCAGACGCTGCATCCGGCGCGCCACCTCCGGCTCGCGATGCTCAGGCAGCAGTGCGGTAAGGTCCTCGACGCGCAACAGGCCGGTCTCGACCGTGGCCTTGACTGATTGAACCGGCTCATTGTTCTCAAGCGTGATGACAGTGCGCAAGACCGTCTGGCGCGCCATCATCTCCTGAAATGCACGCTCCAGAATCCTGACATCCAACTTACCGGTAAGCCGGTGTGCCGACGGGGTGTTGTAGGCCAATGTGCCGGGATAGAACGCCTCGACCATTCGAATGCGATCCTGAAGCGGGGTCAATGGCGCATTCCCCTGTGCTTCGCGGCGCGGAATGGATTGGGTCACGCGGAGCTTCCCGTCCGACTGCTCGCCGATGGCACTTGCGAGCCTGGCAGCTGTAGGGAAGTCGAAGACGATGCGCATCGAGAACGCGCATTTCAGGTCGTGACCCAGCCGCGTGGTCAGCTTGGCTGCAAGCAAGGAGTGACCGCCGAGCAGGAAAAAATCATCGTGAATGCCGACGCACGGCAGCCCAAGCACGTCGGCCATTGCCGTCGTGATCTGACGCTCCAACGGTGTCCTTGGCGCTGCTTCTTCTGAAGACGCGCGACTCGCACGAATGGGCGATGGCAACGCCTTGCGGTCAACCTTGCCGTTGGGCAACAGCGGCAGGGCGGCCAGTATCATCATGTGTTGCGGAATCATGTAGTCGGGCAACACCGCGCGCAGATGCGTCAGTACTGCGGCGGTGTCGATGACTCCGCCAGCCCGCGCAACCAGGTATGCCACCAGCCGGACGTCGCCTGGGCGGTCTTCGCGCGCCATCACCAGCGCATTGGAAACTGCGGGGTGCGCCAGCAGTGCATTTTCGATTTCACCCAGTTCGATCCGGTAGCCGCGCACCTTGACCTGGAAGTCGAGCCGGCCCAGATGCTCCAGGTTGCCGTCGCTCCGCCAGCGACCGCGATCACCGGTGCGGTACAGCAGTGGCGCAGGCAGCGTGTCGTCGGCGTTGGACGGCATCGCGGTGAACGGGTCGGCGACGAAACGCTCGGCGCTCAACTCGGGACGATGCAGGTAGCCCAGCGTCACGCCGTCGCCGCCGATGCAGATTTCGCCGGGCACGCTGCGCGGGCACGGGGTGCCGTGCTGATCGAGTATCCAGACTTGGGTGTTGGCGATCGGGCGCCCGATGTGCACGTC
>JBGSID010000229.1:0-26457 GCA_041751895.1 Lysobacteraceae bacterium
CCGCGCGGTGGCGGCAACAGCGCGATGGCGGCATCGGCTGCGATCAGCAGTTCGCTGCGGCGCTCGCTGGGCACCTCCTGCCAATGGCAGTCGAGCAGGGCGCCTTCCAGCGCATACAGCAGATTGAGGCTGGGTTTGAAACCGGCGCGTTTGACGCGCATGAAGGCATCGAGTGCGCCGGTCGCGCGCAGATCCTCTTCGGTGTGCAGTCCCACCTGACGCAGCCAGGCGGCGCTTTTGGGTCCGATGTTGCGCATTTTCAGGGGATTGGTCATGCGGCTTCGTCGTGTAGGGAGTGTCGGGGCCCGGTGGCGACGCTGTTCACTCGGCAGTGCCCAGACTGCGCAGGAACAGGGTTGCGATGGTTTCAAGGCCAGTCTGATCTTCAACGTCGAAACGATCGGGAACAGGACTATCGATGTCGAACACGCCGATCAGCACATCATCCAGTACCAGCGGCACCACGAGTTCCGAGCGCGAAGCGGCGTCGCAGGCGATGTGCCCGGGGAACGCGTGGACGTCAGCGATGCGTTGGGTTTGACGCGTGGTGGCGGCTGCACCACAGACGCCCTTGTCGAGCGGGATGCGCACGCACGCCGGCAGGCCCTGGAACGGCCCGACGACGAGCTCGGTGCCGTCGTAGAAATAAAACCCCAGCCAGTTCAGATCGGGCAGCGCGTGATAGACCAGCGCGGAAATATTCGCAGCATTCGCGACGCGGTCGCGCTCGCCGTGGAGCAGCGCTTCGACCTGTGCGGCCAGCTGGGCATATTGTTCCGGCTTGCCGCCGGTGAGCGGAATCGATGCGAAACTCATCCCGGCAGTGTAGCAGTGGCATTGCCCCGAATCGCCATGCGCGGATTAGCATGCCCGCTTCGTTTTCCGGAAGGCAGCCATCGATGAATCGTGTTTCGCGCAGTCTCTATGTCACCGGCACCGACACCGGCGTCGGTAAAACCGTGGCGAGCGTGGCCTTTGTGCATCGTCTTCGCGCCGCAGGTTTCGATGTGGCCGGGATGAAACCGGTCGCCAGCGGTTGCGAGCAGACACCGGAGGGCTGGCGCAACGATGACGCACTGCAACTGCAGGCTGCGAGCACCCCATGCCCGGCCTATGCCGACGTGAATCCCTATGCATTGCATATTCCGACCGCGCCACAGTTGGCTGCGCGCGCAATGGGCATGCATGTCGATCCTGTCGTGCTGGGGACTGCCTACGCACGATTGTCGGCATCCGCCAACGCGGTCGTCGTGGAAGGCGTCGGTGGTTGGGCGGCGCCACTCGATGAGGGTCTGGATCAGGTCGATCTGGTGCGCATGCTCGATCTGCCCGTCGTGCTGGTGGTCGGGTTACGACTGGGTTGTCTCAGCCATGCACGGCTGACAGCGCGTGCGATCGCTGCGGATGGCGTCGAACTGCTCGGATGGGTCGGCAACAGCGTCGATCCTGCATTCGCGGAGCGTGAGGACTACCTCGCACTGCTGCGTGCGGCATTGCCAGCGCCATGCCTGGGGGTCTTGCCCTATGCCGAAACACCGGATCCGCAGGCGATGGCGGCCGCGTTGTCGTTGCCGCAGGGGTTCTGATCCCGTCGTTGTCGGTGGATCATTCGACGGTCGCCCGCTTCGGTAATCGCCGCCATCACACCGATGGCGGCATACCAACTGAAGGGATCCACTCCATGGATATCAGGTGTGCTGTGGCTCTGCCGTCAGCGCAGGAACTTCGTCCGCCTCAGCCTTCGCCCGCTCGCTGGCGTGATCGCGCGCGAGATACAGATAGAACGCCGGCAGCACGAATAGCGTGAACGCGGTGCCGATACTCATGCCAGAGGCAATCACCGTGCCCATGGAAAAACGCGCGGCGGCACCGGGGCCTTTGGCGATCAACAACGGAATCATTGCGAACACCAGCGCAGCGGTGGTCATCAGCACCGGGCGCAGACGGATTGCGGTGGCTTCCTCGATCGCTTCGCGTTTCGTGAGGCCCTGTTCGATCTGCAGCTTGTTCGCGAACTCCACGATGAGGATGCCGTGCTTGGAGATCACGCCCACCAGCGTCACCAGTCCGACCTGCGTGTAGATATTGATGCTCATGCCGGGAAACACTTCTATGCCCTTGAAGCCAAGAAACGTTGCGATCATGGCCAGCACGTTCAGCGTCAACAGCGCACCGCAGATCGCCATCGGCACCGTCAGCAGCATGATCGTGGCGTCGCGGAAACTCTCGAACTGCGCCGACAGCACCAGGAAGATCACGATCAACGCGAATGCGAGCGTGATCAGCATGCCCGAGCCTTCCTGCTTGAACTGGCGTGATTCGCCAGCGTAATCCACGCTGTAACCCTGCGGCAGCACCTCTTTTGCCGCTTGCTCCAGAATCGCCAATGCTTCGCCCTTGGTGACACCCGGACGCGGTGAGAAGCTGATCGCCACCGAGTTCAACTGCTGGAAGCGTTTGAGCACCTGCGGCTGGGTGGTTTCTTTCAGGGTGACGAGCGTCGACAGCGGCACCAGTTCGCCGTTGCGGGTTCGGGTGTAGTAGTTGGTGAGCTGGTCGGCGTTGAGACGGTCGCTGCGCTGCACCTGGGCGACCACCCGATAGGAGCGGTTTTGCATCGCAAAACGATTCGCGTAACCGCCAGACAACATCGCCGACATGTCGGCCGACAGCGTGCGCATGTCGATGCCTAGCGCAGCAGCCTTGTCGCGGTCGATCTGCACTTCGATCCGGGGTTTGTCGATCTTCAGATCCTTGTCCAGAAAGATGAAACGCTTACTGGCGTAGGCCCGGCCCATGATGCCGTCGGCAAGTTCCTGCAACTGCTCCAGTGAACCGATCCCGCCAATCACGAATTCGCCGCCGCCATCGCCGCCAGCGCTGGGCAATGCCGGTGGAATGAACGCGAAGACATTGAGGCCGGTCACTTCGGCGATCTTCGGCTGCAGCTTGGTTTCCAATACCTGCTTGGTCGACAGGCTGCGCTCACTCCACGGCTTCAGCACGAAGCCGGCGACGGCTGAATTGCTCGCGCCACCGCCACCGAGCCCCCCGTTGAACAGGAAATAGTTTTCGACTTCCGGGACATCCTTGGCAATCTGCGTGATTTCTTTCGTGTAGCGCTCCACGTAGTCGAGCGTCGCCGACGGATCCGCGCTGCCGAAGGAGAAGATGAACCCCTGATCTTCCGCCGGTGCCGGTTCTTTCGGCGATTGGAGGTACAGAAAGATGCAGGATACGAACACGATCACGCCGAATGCGCCGATCACACCCTTGGTATCCAGCGCGCTGTGCAGCCGGCGCTGATAGCTGAGGCGCAGACGCTCGAAGCGGTCGTCGAGCCAGGTTTCGAGTTTGTTCTTTCCGCCTTCGGAATGTGATTTGAGAATCTTCGCGCTCATCATCGGCGACAGCGTCAGTGCGATCACGCCTGACAGCAACACTGAACCCGCCAGGGTGAATGCGAATTCGGTGAACAGCACGCCGGTCAAGCCGCCCTGGAAACCGATGGGCAGGTAGACCGCGACCAGCGTGGTGGTCATCGCGACCACCGGCCAGGCGAGTTCGCGTGCGCCTCGGATCGCGGCATCGTACGGCGACATGCCGTCCTCGATGTGACGATGGATGTTCTCAAGCACGATGATGGCGTCGTCGACGACGATGCCGATCGCCAGCACCATGGCCAACAATGTCAGCAGATTGATCGTGAAGCCCATCAACAACATCAGGAACAGGGCGCCGACCAGCGACAGCGGCACGGTCACCGCCGGGATCAGCACGCTGCGGAACGAGCCGAGGAACAGGAAAATCACCACGATCACGATGATCACGGCTTCGATGATGGTGCTGATGACTTCCTTGATCGCGTCGCGGATCGCCTCTGTGCTGTCGTAGGGAATCGTGCCGACCACACCTTGCGGCAATTGCGGAATGATCTCGTTGTCCCAGACCTTGCGGACCTCGGTGATCACGTCCAGCGAGTTGGCGTCGGGCGAGACGAAAATGCCCATGAAGGTCGCTGCCTGGCCGTTGATCCGCACGGAGGTGCCGTAGGACTCGGAGCCGAGCATCACGTCTGCGACGTCACCGAGACGCACGATCGTGCCGTCTTGTTCGCGGATCACCAGTTTGCGGAACTCCTCGGGTGTCCGCAGATCGGTACGTGCGGTCAGATCGATCGACACCATCTGCCCTTTGGTCGAACCCAGCGCCGAAAGCACGTTGTTGCTGCGCAGTGCGGCGTCGACATCGCTGGCCGTAACCTGCATCGCCGTCATCCGGTCGGGCTTCAGCCACACACGCATCGCGAACGTGCCTGCGCCAAGCACTTCGGCGCGCTGCACGCCTGGGATCGTCGCCAATTTCGGCTCGACCACGCGGACAAGATAGTCAGTGATCTGATTGTTGTTGAGGCGGTCGCTCGCGAAGGACACATACATCGCCGCGATCTGTTCGCCCTGCTGCAGGTCGATCACCGGGTCTTCGGCCTCGGCCGGCAATTGGCCGCGCAGCTTGTTCACCTTCGCTGCGATCTGGGTCAAGGCCGCATTCGGATCCTGATCGAGACGGATATAGGCCTGGATCGAGCTGATGCCGGCGGCGCTGCTGGACGTGATGTAGTCGATGCCTTCCGCACTCGCCACCTCGCGCTCCAGCGGCGTGGTGATGAAGCCCTGGATGAGGTCAGCGTCAGCGCCGAAATATGTGGTGCTGACGTTGACCACGGCATTGCGCAGCTCCGGGTACTGACGGACGTTGAGTTCCGAGTACGCCCGCAGGCCGAACAACAGGATGAACAGGCTGACCACGACCGCGAGGACGGGCTTGTTGATGAAGATGTCGGTGAATTTCATCGTGCTCTCCCCTTGCTCCATCGACGGAGAAAGGCGGTGTGTGGAAACAACGGCGGCGTTGGATGCTTCGTTACGTCAGCTGTTATCGGGTTTCGGCGCGGATTCCGCAGCGGGTTGCACCGTGTTGTTGATCGTCACGACCGCATCGTTGCGGAGTTTGAGCAAGCCGCTGGTCACGACGCGATCGCCCGGCTTCAAACCGTCAAGCACGGCGACAAGATCGCCGCGGGTGCTGCCGGTCTTGATGAAGCGTTGTTTGACCACGAGCTTGGCGTCGGTGAGCGGTGCGCCATCGGGCCCTGTCTCGCCTTTGCCGCGCGCCGTTTCTTCGATCACGTACACGGCATTGCCGTAAGGGTTGAAGCTCACTGCGGTCTGCGGAATCACCACGACCGATTGTTCGCCGCCGAGATCGAAGTCGACTTTCGCAAACGTCCCGGGGCGCAGTGCGAGATCCGTGTTGAGGAAGGTCGCCTGCACTTTGAAACTGCGGGTATTCGCGTCGATCTGCTGCTCGATCGCAGTGATCCTGCCGTCGAAGATACGGCCGGGAATCGAATCGACACTCGCGCGTACCGTCATGCCTTCCGGTAGTTGGCCTGAGCGCTGCTGCGGCAGCGCGAAGTCGAGGAAAATCGGACTCATCGACTGGAGGTTGACGATCGGGCTGCCCGGCGCAATGTATTGGCCCAGGCTGACCTTGCGGATGCCAAGGACGCCGTCGAATGGGGCCCGGATCGTTTTCTGCGCGATCAGCGCACGCTGCGCTTCAGCCTGCGCCAGTGTCGATGCGGCATCTGCGGCGCGCTGCTCGACTTCGGCCTGGGAAACGAGTTTCTGCTGGCCGAGTTCGCGCCAGCGGTCACGCTGCGCCACGGCGAGTTTCGCTGCGGATTCCAGTGCCTGCAGCGTCGCCTGTTCACTGGCGGTATTCAGCCTTACCAGCACGGTGCCGGCTTTCACGTGTTGGCCGGGTTCGAAGAAGATTTCGCGGATCACGCCGCCGGCTTCGGTGGTGACATCCGCGCCGTTGACGGCATTGAAGCTGCCGACGACTTCGATACTCTCGTGCCAGCGCTCCGCCTTCGCGATCGCTGCACTCACCGCCACTGGCGGCTGCGACATGTTATCGAAGGATGCGTTGGCGCCGGCATTCATGACCGCTTTCACCGCGAACACACCGCCGAAGACGATTGCTGCACCGATCAGCATCAACACCATGCGTTTTCTGCTTGAGGCGGTATGGGCCGGTGTATGTGGTGCGTCGCGGCGGGTCGAGCCGTTGTGGTCAGTCATGGGAAGAAACCTCGGAGCTGGTCGCGACAGGGTGGTTGGACGGAATAGAGGAGAGGCTCGCTTGCGGGCACGTACTGCCGAATACTTCCTGACATAAACGCATGTTGAGCGCGTCGAGGGACGTATCGTCGGCAGGGTGGAACAGCGGCTGCCAGCCATAACCGTTGAGCAGGAAATGGATGTGTTTCATCAGTAACCGGTAGGGGTCGCCCAGCGCATGCGGTTGGAGCAGCCCTTCCGTGTGGGTCAGCGAGTGCATTCCCAGTGACAGCGCCCAAGGACCGATCGCGAAGGATCGAGACGATAAGCCGATGTCGTTGCGAAGGTCGCCAGCGGAGATGGCGTCCTCGACGATGCCATCGACCATGACGCACAGCGGTGCGCTGGCCTCAAGCGATCGCTGCCGTGTTTCGAGCGAGGCGGCGCCCCAGATCACGTCGGTCCTCACATACTGCGCCAGACGGAAATGTTCAGGCTGCACCTTGATCACCATCAGATCCGCCAGCGCGATCGCCAGCATGCGCTCTCGGCTGGGACCGGGCCATCGAGCAGCACGCTCAAACAGATCAACACGACTCAAACTGTTCCGGGTGGCCAGCGTGACCAGCAAATCTTCCTTGCTGGCGAAATGCTGATAAAGCGTGCCGATGGCGTAGTCGCATTCCTCGGCGATGCGGGACATTTGCAGCGCCAGCAAGCCATCGCGTTGGATCAACGTCTGCGCCTTGTCGAGAAAGCGCTGTTCGCGCTCTGCTCGCTCGCGCTGGCGACGGTCTTTGGTGCTCATGAGAGCCGTCTTGGAGAGGGAAGAGCGCAATTTTGAATTTGATTCAAAATTTGAGCAAGACTTTCCCTGCGTGAGACTGTGCCATTTTTGGTGGTAATGGTCCGGTCCACGTCTCTTGCAACGGTCAAAAAGCAATAAAAAACCCGACAGCCTAGGCTGCCGGGTTGGAGAAAGTGATTCGATTCGCGCTGATTTGCGGCGATCTTTCTCAGATCAACGCGAAGCTTTACGGCCTGCGGCCTTGACGACCGTTTCGGCGTCGGCCTGAACGTTGGCAACGGCGGTTTCGATCTGACCCTTGGCGATCTGGGCGATCGCTTCGTTGGTCTTCAGCGTGCGGCCGTAGACTTCCTGGCCGGTGCCGATGCTGCGCTCGACGTTTTCGCGGGCGATCTGCACGCCTTTCGGCCACACGGCTTTCAGGCCGTCGAGGTCACGTACTTCAGCCAGCTCACCCCAGAAGGCAAACGTGGCATTCATGTTCTGCTCGATGGCGGCGAGCTGCAGACCGAAAACGGCTTCGGTGTTCTCGAGGGCGAGGCGACCGACCTGCGCCGTGGTGTCGGCGAACTGGCGGGTCGACTTGGTGAACTGGTCGTTGAATTGCTGATACATGGCGGACTCCTGGGCTGGGATGCCGGCAGGGAATGCCGGATTGGTGCGGTGCAACATAACGCGGTTTTTGTTGCGCTGCAACATAGCCCGACGAGTGGCGCCTGTCCCGTTCAGCTATCCAATGGAATCAATCACTTGAGTTCGTGTGGTCAGCCGCGATAACGGCAGCCGGAGGTGCAGGTTTCGTGCACGATCACTTCGCTCAGCAACGGCAGTACGGGCTTGAGCCGATCCCAAATCCAAACCGCCAGCCGCTCGCTGGTCGGGTTTTCCAGCCCCTCGATATCGTTGAGATAGTGGTGGTCGAGCTGATCGTAGATCGGTTTGAAGGCGGTTTTCACGTCGGCGAAGTCCATCACCCAGCCGGTGTCTGTACCAATGTCTCCGGAAACATGCAGCTCGATCCGGAAGGAGTGCCCATGGAGGCGTGCGCACTTGTGCCCGAGCGGCACATTGGGTAGCCGGTGTGCCGCTTCCAGAGTAAAGATCTTGAAGATGTCCATGGGACGTCGTGGTCCTGAGGATCGCAGGGCAGAGCCGTTGGCGCAGCGTGCGAGTCTGCAAAAGATGGACAGGGACATGGTGGCTATGGGTGGACTCGAACCACCGACCCCAGCATTATGAGTGCTGTGCTCTAACCGGCTGAGCTACATAGCCTTGGGGATTGCTACGCAGCAAATCAGCTGGCGTGGCGAACCCGCAATTTTCCACGTACTGACCCATTACGTCAATCCGGTCGTTTGTTGGGTGTCTCCGCTTGTCCTTGCCGTGTTGGCGTGGCAGAGTCGGTGACAGCGGCCGTCAGGCCAAAGATTTCAGGAGTCCGCATCGTGATCGATCCGGACGGTTATCGACCGAATGTCGCCATCGTCCTGATGCGCCCGGATGGCCGGGTGTTTTGGGCGCGCCGTGTCCGCCGGGATGGCTGGCAGTTCCCGCAGGGCGGGATGAACAGTGACGAGACGCCTGCAGAGGCGATGTATCGCGAATTGCGCGAGGAAACCGGCTTGCTCCCGGAGCATGTCGATGTGCTCGGCAGTACGCCTGGTTGGCTGCGTTACCGGCTTCCGCCGCGAGCTGTGCGTCGCCATGACCGGCTGGTGTGCATCGGCCAGAAGCAGGTCTGGTTCCTGCTCCAGTTCACTGGCGAGGAAAGCGACCTTCAGCTGGATCTGACCGATTCACCTGAATTCGATCATTGGCGCTGGGTCGACTTCTGGTACCCGCTCGAACACGTGGTGAACTTCAAGCGGATGGTCTATACCCATGCCCTGCATCATTTGGCGCCATTTGCGCGGCAGGTGGCGGGTGTGCAGGCTATTCCTTCTGTCGCGGTCGAGCCAAGACGCTGGATGCGGCATCGTGGACGTGGTCAGACGGCGTCGCCACGCAGTGGGAACGGGCCCGAGCAGGCCTAGAGCCGATAGCCACTCTCATCCATTTTGAAGAGTGAGGACGATGTCCACCTGCCTGCTCTTGGCATGGCTGTCGTTGCTATGAATCACCGATCGCACGATCTCGGAAACGCTGCGATCGGCTGGTGCCAGCGCGCGGTCGAGTGGTGTGCTCTGTCCACATGTCGTGATGTGAGATGTGGGCGGCGGAGTTTGGATACCGCCACCATCCTCAGTTCCTACGCAGGGATCAGGCGTGCGGCGTGTCCTGAGACATGTTCGCGCGCAACGCCTGGCGTGCACGGGCGAATTCGTTCGAGATCAATGCAACTGCCACCGCAGGGCGTTCGAGGGTTTGGGTGCGGGTGGCCAGTTCGAGCTTTTTCGCCGCGTTGGAAAGCGACATCGCACCCAGGTTTGCGCTGGAGGATTTCAGCGTATGCGAGGCGTTCTGCAGCATCTCGTAGTCCGGTCCGATCGCGGCGGTTTCCAGTGCGGCGATCAGTCGCGGCGTGTCATCGAGGAAGACTTCGATCAGGCGATCGACTTCGTTCCCGAGGATGCTGCGCAGCTCTTCGAGGACTTCGGGGTCGAGTACGAGAGGCAGTGGCGCGGCCGGTGGTGGGGTGGCGGGCTTGGGCGTGGAGGGGGTCGAGGTCACGAAGGGATTCGCAGGGATGGCGGGCCGATTCGCAGCTGCTTCCAGCGTTGCGGTGGGCGTCGCGGCAGGTGGGATGGCGGGCTCTGCGGCAGGTGCCGGTGGGCTTGCCGATTGTGCCGATTGAGCCGATGCGGCAGGTTCGGCATGCGCCTGCTGTTGGGACGAAATCTGGTGCCAATGGGACAGGCATCGTTCCAGCTCGCCACGGGTGACTGGTTTGGCGAGGTAGTCGTCCATGCCGGCATCGAGACATTTCTGGCGGTCGCCGGCCATTGCGTTGGCGGTCATCGCGACGATCGGTAAACGGCGGCCGCCGCTCGCGGCCTCGTGTTCGCGCCAGCGGCGGGTGGCGGTGTAACCGTCCATCACTGGCATCTGGCAGTCCATCAGCACCAGGTCGTAGCGTGAGGCGGACATCCGCAACAAGGCGGCTTCGCCATTGGTGGCGCTGTCGCAGTGGGTGCCGAGAACGCTGAGCAGACGCTGGCCGACCATCAGGTTGACCGGGTTGTCTTCGACCAGCAGGACACGCATCGGCCGGGCGGGCTCTTTCTGTACGGGCTCCGGGGCCGGCTTGGCGTCCTCAACGGAGCTGCCACCGATGTTCTCGGCAGGTGTGACGGTCGCATTCGGCTGTGCGTCGTAGCCACTGTAGACGGGTGTCTCGGGCTCGGCGGTGGACTGTCCGCCACCGAGCAGCGCGACCCGGAGATCGGCATCCGGCGTCTGGCGTTGCAGAAGGGTGGCTGCCTGCAGCAGCTCTTCCGGGGCGGGTTCATCGCCGAGCAGCCCGATCAGGCGGACCTGGCCGTAGATGTTGTGGCGCTCGAGATTCCGCTGCAGCGCGACCGACGTGCTGCGGACGCTGGCAAGGTCGGCGATCACGGTCGTGTAAGCCCAGGCGGGCCCTTGGTTGACCGCAGAGCGGATGCGTTCGAGCGCTTCCTGTGTGGTTTCGACGCTGGTGACGCGCAGCCCCCAGTTGGGGAGCAGCATGCTCAGGCGCAGGCGCAGGCGCTGATCACCGGTGAGCAACAAGACCCGGCCGCCATCGTGTTCAGCGGCCCGGGCAGGGGTGATATCGCCCTGCACTTTCAGCAGCGGGACCTCGAACCAGAACGTCGACCCTTTGCCGGCTTCGGATTCCACGCCGATACGGCCGCCCATGAGGTCGATGATGCGCTTCGATATCGCGAGCCCGAGGCCGGTGCCGCCGTAAAGGCGTGTGGTGGAGGCGTCGGCCTGGCTGAAGGCCTGGAACAATCGTTCCTGTGCCGATGCATGGATGCCGATGCCGGTGTCCCGGACTTCGAAACGCAGTTGGTGCTGGGCGCTGGTGTCGCCGATCTTGCGCACGCTGACGGCGATATTGCCGCGTTCGGTGAATTTGACCGCGTTGCTGATCAGATTGCTGAGCACCTGGCGCAGCCGGACCGGGTCGCCGCGAACCGGCAGACGGACCGAGGGGTCGATCTGCAGGTTCAGGCGCAGCCCCTTGCTTTGCGCGGGGCGTTCCAGCAACTGGATCACCGATTCCAGCGTTTCGCGCATATTGAAGGTGGTCGATTCGAGCTGCAGCTTGGAGGCTTCGAGCTTCGAGTAATCGAGGATGTCGTCGACGATGCGCAGCATCTGCTGCGACGACAGAAACGCGGTCTGCACCATCTCGGCCTGGTCGGACGGCAGATTGTTGTGCATCAACAGGTCGAGCATCGGCACGATGCCGTTGAGCGGCGTGCGGATCTCGTGGCTCATGGTGGCCAGAAACTCGCCCTTGGCCATCACGGCCGATTCGGCATCCTGCTTGGCCTGGCGCAACTGCTGTTCCAACTGGTTACGGCGTTGCAGTTCCAACTGCAGTTCGCTGCGTTCGGCATCGCTGCGTTCGGCGATCTCGGCCGCCTCACGCATATGCTGCTCGTAGTGACGCGAGGCATAGGCGAGGTAACCCACGATGCTGGCGGTGATCGCGGCCAGCGCCAAACCAATCGTTCGCCATGGTCCTGAGGGGCTGACTGCGTCGAGGACCAGAGCGATGGTGGCGCAGATCGCGGTGGCCAGCGCCAGCCAGCGGAAGGTCAGGAGCGAGGGCTTCGACTCATTCAAGATCGGAATACCTGCATAGGGGGACGGTGTGGCGCGCCGGGTCCGTTCGGGGCCGGGATGCACCCGGCCGACGGAGCCGTATTCCGGATGATGCCCCAGCACGAGCCGGATTGACCAGCGCGCCCCTTGGTTGCGCGCCCGCCAGATTGGGCCAGACGGGTTACAACAATGAGTGTTGGAAGTCGAAATCCATCGCGTTGGCGGCGCGTTGGACCAGGTCACCCTGGATGAAGTCGATGCCGCTCAGCCACAGGGTCGCCGCCGTCTGCGGGTCTTCCACATGTTGGCCGATGACCTGCAGACCCATCAGGTGGGCGCGTTCGATCACCAGACGCATTTCGTCCTGTATCGCCTGCTGGTCGATCTTGCTGGCGTAGTAGGGAGAGAGGCGGACATAGCTGAGGGGCAACTGCGTCAACAGTGCTTCTGCTTCGGTGCTGTTCTGGTACTGGCCGAGGCACAACTGCACGCCCGCGTTCACCATTTGCTGGCAGAACTCACGGAGCAGAACGGAGTGCACCAGGGCATCACCCAGGCGCACATCGATCACCAATTGGCTGCCTTCGATTTCGAGGTCTTTCAGCGATTCCAGCAGCCATTGCGCGTAGCCATCCAGCCCCAGACTGCGCGCGGCTTGCGGCACGAACAGCCGCGCGCCCTTGCCGCCACGGCGTTGTTCTCCGAGGATCGCGATCGCCTGCGCCATCACCCGGCGATCGATTTCGTGTACGAGCCCCGCGCGCTCGGCCACCGGCACGATTTCCGCAGCGGTGTGCTGTTGCCCGCTGCCATCGCGCAGTCGTACCAGCGTCTGGTATTGCACATGATCGCCCCCGACCACCGAGACGATGGGTTGGAACGCGAGTTCCAGACGCTCGTTCTTCAACGCTTCCTGGAGTTGCGTGAGCAACTGCGTGGCATGTTCGGAGACTGCGTCCGAGGGGGGGCGGTAGGCTGCGATCGAAATCGGCTCGTTGCGCGCCAGTCGCAGGGCTTCTTCGGCAGCAGCGAGTGCGGCACCAGCATCAGTGAAGCCGTGCGCGAGGTCGACATAACCGACACAGGCGCGGAGGCGGATGCTGTCTCCATTGGCTTCGAGTTGTTGCCCGAGGAATACATCGCGCAATTGCCGTGCCCATACCGCATGGCGGTCGGGCGGCAGATCCGGCCAATACACCACGAAAGTATTGTCGTTCAGTCGCGATGCCGGGCGGTCGCCCGCCACTTCGGCGATCAGGCGTCCGGCTTCGACGAGGATCGCATCGAGCGTGGCGTAGCCGTAATGATCGCGCAGTGCGGACGTCCCTTCGATCACCACGAAATGCACGGCACCCAATCGCTGCAGCGGGAACGCCAGCGACAGTTGCTGCAGCATGTAGGTCCGGGTGAGCAGGCCGGTGGCCGGATGCCGGCGGACTTCCTGTTCGCGCTGCTGCTTGAGCGCGCGCGCGCGTCGGACCCGGTTCTGTACGGCGGCGATCAGATGGCGAGGACGGACCGGTTTGCTGAGGTAGTCGTCGGCGCCGCTGTCGAGGACCTCAAGATGCCGTTCGGGGTCGGGGTCGCCGGTCAGGAACACCACCGGGATATGTGCGTATGCGGCATTGCTGCGGATCTTCGCGGTGAGCTCGGTGCCGCTCATGCCTGGCATGTGCAGGTCCATCAGGACCAGATCGGGAAGAAAACGCTCCATCGCCGCCATGGTCTCGCCGGCCACCTGCACGAACTCCGCATCCATCCCGGAGCCCTTGAGCACGCCCTGCGCGAACAGCGCCTGGCTGCGGTCGTCTTCGACGATAAGGATGCGGTATGCGGGTTCGCCCTGTTCGACCGGAACCACCTTCGGCGCTGCTTCGACGGCGGCGACTTCCTCGGCCATCGGGTCGGCGAGTTCCGGCATGACCGGCGGGAGCGCATCTTCACACCAGCGGCGCCAGTACGCGGCAGGTGGCGACTCGGCGCGCACCATCGCGCCGGAGCCGCCTGGACGGCCTGCGGTTGTGGATGCACTGCGCTCGTACGGGACGTAAGACATCTCAGCTCCCTGCTTGAATCTTCATTATGCGTGTTCGTTTCCTGTTCGGCATCATCAGGTCCGGGATCATCATGGCATCGCAACCTGCGGCCGCCATGAGCATGGTCATCGTCATCACCCGGCCGGAGCGTTGGGCGATGAAAATACCCGGGAAACACCCCGGTAAAGTTTGCGCCACAGCCACCAGACGAGCAGGGCGACGGTCAGGCCGATGCTTACCACCACGGTCAATGTGATCCAAGGGTGGGACCAGACCATGGCCAGCCCGCCGATGACGATGGTGTCTTCGGCTGCCGATGCGGCCATGTTGCTGATCGGTTCCGGTGAGGTGTTCAGCAGCGCACGGGTACCTGCCTTCAGGACGTGGCTGGTCAAGGCGGCACCGGCGCCAGCGGCCAGCATGCCTGCGCCCAGATCGCCATCCGGAGACATCGTCGCGGCCGCCAGGAATGCGCCTGCCGGGACCCGCAACAAGGTTTGCAGCAAGTCCCAGCCCGAATCGACGCCCGGGATCTTGTCTGCGAAGAATTCCGCGACGGCCAGTGCGCCGGAGACGCCCAGCACCCACGGCGATGTGGTGGCTTCCAACGCGGGGGGCAGGTCCAGCCAGCCGAAATAGCCGGCGATGCCGACTCCGAAGACGGTGAGATAGGCGCGTACGCCGGCCAGCCAGGCCAACATGATGCCGATGGCGAATACATGAGCTTCGGACATGCCGCTTCCCCAGACAATCGCACGCAGGGCGTGCATCGCGGCCGGCCGGGCCGCACCCGTGGAACAATATCAGAGCGCCGGCTTGACGCAGGCTTAAGTCGCTCGCGTTAGGATGTCAGGCGATGAACGATGACTCCGCAACCCTCCCGAAGAAACGCCGGCGCGCCTCCCGCAAGGGATCGAAGGCGTCCACTGCGCCCGAGACGGTCCGCGATCCGGTCGTCGAAGCGGCTGCGGCCAACGAGCCGGCGGTTCAGGCCATCCTCGATCATGCCCTGCATCCAGAACAGGCACTGCCGCCGGCCGATGGCATGGTTCCAGCGGGGGCGCCAGCGCCCGATATCGCGCCCACGAAACCTGCGCGAAAGCGTCGTGCGCCGCGAAAGCGGGCCAAAACAGTACCCGCGCCGCCGGTCGAGATCATCGACGAGACGACAGCGGTGCAAGTGCCGTTGGAAACTTCCGTGATGGAGGCTCACAGCTCGGAAGCCTTATTGGTGGACGAGCCCCGTGTGGCCAATGAAGCGGTGGAGAGCGAGCCTGTTGCGGACGTTGCCGAAGCCGATGCTGGCAAAGCGGAGTCGGAATATTTCACCGAGCAAGCGTCCGAACCGGATCTGGACTCTCCGGATCAGACGCAATCTGAGCCAGAGCCAGAGCCAGAGCCAGAACCGGAACCCCCCACTTATGACGAGCCTGACGCGTTCGTCGACCTGCCGCCTCCCGACAACAGGCCCCCGGACGATCCTGTTCACGATGCGCATGCATCCGTTCTCGGCGAGCCGGAGCACCATCACTGGGTCTATCTCGCGCTTGCACTGTTCCTGCTCGCGCTCGGCTTCGGCGTGTGGGGCGTCTGGACGACCTGGTTCGCCGACAGCAGCGCGCCCAGGCAGCGTATGGCTGCGCTGCGCGCGAGCAGCGACCGGCTCAGCCAGGAGGTCGCGACCCTGCGTCGCTCCGACCAGATCAGCCGCGAAGCCAATCGCGACCTGCAGCGCACGCTCGCCGAGCGCGACGAGGAAATCGCCGGTCTGCGGGCCGATATCGCCTTCTACGAACGATTCGTCGGTGCCACCGGGCAGCGGCGCGGCCTCAGCGTTCACGATCTGCGCATGCAGCGGCAGGGCGACGATGCCTGGCACTTCCTGGCCACCCTCACCCAGAACGTGAACCGTGGCGCGGTCAACAGCGGTCGTCTCACGCTCGGCATCGAAGGTACCCGCAACGACAAGATGGAGCGCCTGTCGTGGTCGGGTCTGCGCAAGCAGAGCACGGCGCCGGGCCTCGAATACTCGTTCAAGTATTTCCAGCAGGTGGAAGGTGAAGTGATCCTGCCTGCCAACTTCAAGCCACTACGCGTCACGGTCCGTCTTGTGCCGGCCGGCGGCAGCGCGGTGGAGCAGTCTTTCCCATGGCCCGATACCGTACGTGGTGGGGGCGAAGCCGGTTCCCGGTAGGCCTGAGGCGGGTGTGATCGAATGAACGGGTTTGCAGGTCGTCAGCAGCGGTCGTTTCCCTCACCAGCAGCCGCGCCATGAGCGAGACCATCGCACCGGAACCGACGGTTGGCGCGGATGGGACCGATGTCACAGGGTGCCGTGTTGCCGTTTGGCGGGCTTGAACGCTTGGTCGATGCCCCCCATCCTGTCCGGATGGAAACGCAGCCCGATACTTTGTCCGTACAGATGTCCGATGCCGACGTTCCGTCGGCGCCGATCGACTTCACCGTTGCCGCCGCCGCCAAAGTGCGCGAGCTGATCCACGAAGAAGGCAATGCCGCGCTGAAATTGCGGGTGTACATCCAGGGGGGCGGGTGTTCGGGCTTCCAATACGGATTCGAGTTCGATGAACAGCAGAACGAAGACGACTTCGCGGTTGCCACCGATGAAGTCACGCTGCTGGTCGATCCGCTGAGTCTGCAGTATCTGGTGGGCGCGCAGGTCGATTACACCGAAAGCCTGCATGGCTCGCAGTTCGTCATCCGCAACCCGAATGCGAAGACGACCTGCGGGTGCGGCAGCAGTTTCAGTGCCTGAAGCCATGTCGGAAGGTCTTTACTTGCCACTGCGTCGTTTCGCGTTCGTCGAGGGTGCGCTCGATCGCGCCGATGCCTTGCGGGACAACGCCGAGGCGCTGCATGCCTACTGGCCGAATGCACGCGTGCTGGTCATCGATGGCGATGGCCGTACCGCCGGTGACGACGATGGTGGGTTGCTGTCCACGCGCGGCAGCGATCTTGCCGAAGGCCCGGGACACGCGATCTTTCTGGGCATGCGCGGCGATGAGGCATGGTTCGCGCAGGCCGAAGCCGGCGTCGATGCCATGTCTGCCGGCCCAGCGGCGTTTGACTCCAAGGGCGCATCGGCCGGACGCATCGATCTGCGCACCGCTGCCGCGCAGTGGACGCCGTTCGAGGCCACCGTCTTCGCCCAGGCGCGCGCGGTGCTGCATTGGCAGCAGCGTCATCGTTTCTGCGGTGCCTGCGGCGGCGCGCTGCGTTTCTCGCGCGGCGGCTGGCAGGGGCATTGCCTGCAGTGTGGGCTGGACCACTACCCGCGGACCGATCCGGCCGTCATCGTCGCGATCACCGATGGCGAGCGCCTGCTGCTCGGGCGTCAGGCAAGTTGGCCCGCGCGCCGCTATTCCACGCTGGCCGGTTTCGTCGAGCCCGGTGAAACCTTGGAGCAGACGGTCGTGCGCGAAGTCATGGAGGAGTCCGGCGTGCGCGTGCGCAGCAGCCGCTACCTCGCATCGCAACCGTGGCCATTCCCTTCATCGCTGATGCTCGGTTTCATCGCCGAGGCCGAGCCCGATCCGCCGCAAGCCAACGAAGAGCTTGAAGACGCGCGCTGGTTCGATCGCGATGAAGTGGCCGCTGCACTGCGCGGCGAAACCGCAGACGCCGGGCTGCTGGTGTCGCCGTCGATCTCGATCTCGCGCTGGTTGATCGAAGTCTGGTGCGCAGGCGGCGATGTTGCATGACTGGATTAGACTGAGGGCATGTCCTCCACCCTGATTGCCGTGATCTTCGCGTTGGCGCTCGGTCATCTGGCACCGGGCTTTGCCGCGTCGGTGCGTCGATACGACTGGTTCCAGGTCTGGATCCACTGGCTCAATGAGCACATGGGTGATCGGCCCGCGTTCTGGCGTGGGCGATACGGGGTTGCACTGGCGCTGTTGCCGCCGCTGCTGTTGGTCGGACTGCTCCAATTCGCGTTGCACTCTCCATTGGCAGGCATCGTGGGCCTGTTGTTCGGCATCGCAGTGCTGTTCTATGTCTGGGGGCCAAGGGATCTCGATGCCGATGTCGCCGCAGTCATCGATGCCGAGGATCTCGATGCGCGTCGTGCCGCTTCCGCGAGGCTGACCGCAGGCGCTGGCGATGAGGCCATGGTCGAAGGCGTTTTCGCCAACGCACTGCGTCGCTGGTTCGGCATCCTGTTCTGGTTCCTGCTGTTCGGCGCGACCGGTGCCGTGTTGTATCGCCTCGCCGCGCTCGCAGCCGAAGGTGAATATGCCGACGCATTGCCTGAAGGCACCCGCGCGGGTGCCCGTCGCTTCTTCGCGCTGCTCAATTGGCCTGTCGCCCAGACGATGACACTGTCGTTGTCGCTGGTCGGCAATTTCGACACCGTGCTCGGCGTCTGGCGTGATGCCGGCGGCGCATCGTTGCATCTCGACCATCCGTTTCTGGCCGCTGCCGCGCGTGCCAGCGTGCGTGGTGAGATCGCCGAAGAAGCCCAGGAATTCATCGAAGAAGGCGTTACCCCGGGCAACGCGTGGATCCAACTCGGCGAATCGCCGGAACTACGCGATGCCATGAGCCTGGTGTGGCGCATCCTGCTGCTGTGGCTGGCCGTACTCGCGCTGTTCGTCGTGGCGGGCTGGGTGAGTTGATGCGTTTGCGAGTCATGCCTTCGTGCATGTCTTCGCAACCCTGTAGGAGCGGCGCAAGCCGCGATGCTTTGCCGGTGCAGCTTGATCGCGGCTTGCGCCGCTCCTACAGGAGATCTGATTACAGGCGCGACAGCACCGCCTGTGTCGGTTTCGCAAGATTCAACGTATAGAAATGCAGTGCTGGCGCACCGCCTTCGATCAAGCGATGGCACATCGTTGCCACCATATCCGCCGCGAATTCGCGGATGCCTTCATCATCGTCGCCCAACGCCTGCATCCGCTTGCCGATCCAGCGTGGGATCTCTGCGCCGCAGGTTTCCGAGAATCGGCGTAGCTGACTGAAATTCGAGATCGGCATGATGCCCGGCACGATCGGCACGTCGACACCCATCTTCCGGACATCATCGACGAAGCGGAAATATGCGTCCGGGTTGTAGAAATACTGGGTAATCGCAGCATTCGCGCCGGCATCGACCTTGGTCTTGAAATTGCGCAGATCGGCGAACGCGTCTTCCGCCTGCGGATGCGTTTCCGGGTAGCAGCCGACTTCGATGTGGAAATGATCGCCGTGTTCTTCGCGGATATACGTGATCAGATCGGAGGCATACCGCAGGTCGCCCATGCGCGCCATGCCCGAGGGCAGATCGCCGCGCAGCGCGACGATGCGCTTGCAGCCGAGTGCGCGGTACAGCCGCAGCAATTCGCGGATCTCCTCGCGGCTGCCGCCCATGCAGGACACGTGCGGTGCGGCGTCCAGGCCATGCTCCTGCTTGAGGTGGCGCACGGTCTCGGAGGTGTAGCTCAGCGTCGAACCGCCGGCGCCGAACGTGCAGGACACGTAGTTCGGTGAATGCGGTTTGAGTTTTTTCGCGGTGCGATCAAGCAGGGCGCGCTGCTCGTCGTTTTTCGGGGGGTAGAACTCGAAGGAGAGGGGTGCGCGGATCATCACGGGAGTCCATTCAGATTGGCCGGAATCATATCGCTTTATCGCGATGGATGCATGTATTGAATCATCTGCCGTGAAAACGACCTTCAACCGGTAGGCTGTCCGCTGGTTCCGCAGCCTTGCCATCGATGTCCATCGTCCTCACCGAATTCGCCCGCCCGCGTCTGTTCCCCCGCGAGCCCCGCCGTAACACCATCCAGGACTGCACGCCCGAGCAATTCGAGCGTCGCCTCAACGAAGAGACGCCGGTCGCGGTGCTCAATGGCTATGCGCCGTTCTGCAAGTTGCATGTGCATCGCAACTGGACCACGACGCGCTGCATGACGATCCCGATCGACGACGGCAACCGCCATCGGCTGCGCACGGCCTATGAAGCGCGGACGAAAGACGAACTGCCGGTGCTGGTGCGCTGGTTCGAAGGCGTGGAGCCGCCGATCGCGGCGTATCTGATCGCCATCCTCTACAGCCGCGAACAGATGGCGAAAGAAGGCACGCCGACCGCCGCCGACTGGGGCGTCGTCGGCTGTCTGTACACGATGATGCCCGAGGAAACCCCAATGACCCCGATCACGATGATGCGCAATGCGCTGGGTGTGGAGGAGGGTGGTTCGGGCGTGCCGCTGGATCGGGAGGCGTATTTGCGGAGTGTGGGGTTTTGGGAGCGGAATGCGGGGTGGAGGCCGTGAGTCGAGAGAAATAGGTTGGGTGGTCGGCCGGGATAGATCGATGCTCCAGTTTCTACCCGGCGCTCAATTCAGTTAGTTCTTTCATCAATGACAAATACTGGGCTTTGGTTAGTTGTGGAAACAGTGGCTTTTTATATTGAATCCTTTGAATAATGCCTTCGCCGTTATTTGTCATTTTTAGATCGCTTATTTCCACATTTTTCATTGTTTTTTCAAGGCCTTCATCGCATGTGACAAACTCAATATCTAGATTTTTTGCGCCTAGTGATTTTTGCAAGGACTTGATCAAGCTTATTCTCGGTATTACATAGATATCATTCATTGCATTGTAAATCTTGTCTTTTCTATGAGGCTTAATTACTTCTCTGGAACTTTCGCAGCCGTACAAGCATGAAAGGCATAGTATTAATGCGAGGTGTGATTTTGGTATTTTATTATTTATTGCATTGTTAATTATTATTTTTTTAATTTTTTCCAAATTTTCTTTTGATACTTTCTGGGCTATGTGCGGAGCAGATTCACGCAAGAAGTTTTCTGTATTGTCCCAGTCTAGTTCCAGAGAGTGCTGAAATGTATCTGCAAATAAATCTATCATTTTATCTATAGTATTTTTGTCAGTCTTTGCTCGAGAGAAAAATTTCTCAACCTCCTCCGTTTCTTTTTCTGCGACTTTCTTTTTTTCTTCTAGATTTTCTTGTCTTCCTTTTTGCCCTTCAATCATTGATAAAATAGGGCTTACAATCGATTTTGAATTATCTATTGCGAGTAAGAAATTAAGTTTTTCTGATTTTTTAAAATCAATTATTTTTTCTTTTTTATTTGCTTTTTTTATAATGCTTACTATGTTTCTATCTAAGAGATAAAGCGTTTTCATTTCGCTATTCATTATGTTTTATATTCCTTCTGAGTTAGGAAAAGTTTAGCACCGTAGTCCGGGTGCGGCCAAAGGACGTGCCCGGGAATCTTCGGGCAGTGTCGTAGCCCGGATGCGGTCGAAGACCGTATCCGGGGATCTTCGGAAAATATGCGTCACGTCAGCCCGGGTGCGCGCTGCGCACCCGGGCTACGAAAAGAAAAAAACGGGCGCCGAAGCGCCCGTGTCGTGATGTTGGATTGCCTGCGTTGTCAGAAGAAATCCGCGCCCGCTGCGGTGATCAGCAGGGTGCCTTCGGGGTCGACCGGCGGCGATGAGGTGGTGAGCGCGACCGGTACGAAGGTGAACGCGATCGACATGCCGAACATCACCGAGTGTGGATTCGGCAGGGTGAGCGTATTGACGCTGTCGGTCCCGTTCGAGTGATCGCCGCTGCGGCGGCCCGCGCCGCCGGCACCGATGTTCGCGTCCCAGGTGTGGATCCTGTTCGGGCCGTCGAAGATATGGACGTTGTCGATGGCGGCGTGTTGCCCGGTCTTGAACAGCAGGAACAGCGTCTGCACCCGTAGCCGCACGTCGTTGACGATGACCGGCGTGGGGATCGGGATGTGACACCAGGCCGCCGGTGGCGTCTGGTTGAGACCGAAGGTGAACTGGATCTGCGTTCCCCCGCCCCAGTGGCGGACGAGCAGTCCACTCTGCAGTTCCGGCACCATGGCATTGCCGTGGGCCCATGACGCATGTTTGATCATCGCAACGCTCCTGTTGAACGACCCGGGACCCGCGGGGACGGGAACCGGCCGAGGCCGCGCGCGCCACGTTGCATGGCGGGCGGTTAGGCAGAGGCCGGATATCGTTGAGTAACGTCTGCGGCCCGTGGCTCAGGACAAGCCCGCAAAGCGCATGCGTAGGGCGGAACCGCCGAAGGCGATTCCGCCGTTGGCCACAGGGTATCCCTGGATGGCGGAATCGCCTTTGGCGGTTCCGCCCTACGGTAAGCCAAAAGAAAACGGGCGCCGAAGCGCCCGTTTTTGTTTTACTCGCAACCGCGTGGATCAGTAGCGGTAATGCTCCGGCTTGTACGGGCCGTCCTTCGACACGCCCAGGTACTCGGCCTGTTCGGTGGTCAGTTCGGTCAGCACTACGCCGATCTTTTCGAGGTGCAGGCGCGCCACTTCTTCGTCCAGTTTCTTCGGCAGGATGTAGACCTTGGCTTCGTAGGTGTCCTTGTTGGCCCACAGGTCGATCTGCGCGAGGGTCTGGTTGGCGAACGAGTTCGACATCACGAAGCTCGGGTGGCCGGTGGCGCAGCCGAGGTTGACGAGACGGCCTTCGGCGAGCAGGTAGATCGAGTTGCCGTTCTTGAAGGTGTACTTGTCGACCTGCGGCTTGATGTTGAGGCGCACGGCGTCGGAGTCGTTGAGCTTGTCGACCTGGATCTCGTTGTCGAAGTGGCCGATGTTGCAGACGATGGCCTGATCCTTCATCTGCGAAATGTGCTCATACGTCAGCACGTCCTTGTTGCCGGTGGTGGTGACGTAGATGTCGCCACGGCCGAGGGTGGATTCGACGGTGTTGACCTCGAAGCCTTCCATCGACGCCTGCAGGGCGTTGATCGGGTCGATCTCGGTGACCACGACGCGGGCGCCGTACGCGCGCAGCGAATGCGCCGAGCCCTTGCCGACGTCACCGTATCCGCAGACCACCGCGACCTTGCCGGCCAGCATCACGTCCATCGCGCGCTTCAGGCCGTCGGCCAGCGACTCGCGGCAGCCGTAGAGGTTGTCGAACTTCGACTTGGTGACCGAGTCGTTGACGTTGATCGCCGGGATCAGCAGCTTGCCCTGTTCGGCGATCTGGTACAGGCGATGCACGCCGGTGGTGGTTTCTTCCGAAACGCCCTTCCAGTCCTTGACCACGTTGGTCCAGAAACCGGGGCGCTCCTTGGCGACGCGCTTGAGCAGGTTCTTGATCACGCCTTCTTCGTGCGACGAGGCCGGTTCATCGACCCAGGTCGAGCCCTGTTCCAGTTCGTAGCCCTTGTGGATCAGCAGGGTGACGTCGCCGCCGTCGTCGACGACCAGCTCCGGGCCCTTGCCGCCCGGGAAGGTCACCGCGTCGAGGGTGCAATCCCAATACTCTTCGAGGGTTTCACCCTTCCACGCGAACACCGGGGTCCCGGTGGCGGCGATCGCCTGGGCGGCGTGGTTCTGGGTCGAGAAGATGTTGCAGGACGCCCAGCGCACGTCGGCGCCGATGTCCTTCAGGGTCTCGATCAGCACGGCCGTCTGGATGGTCATGTGCAGCGAACCGGTCACGCGGACGCCCTTGAGCGGCTTGGCGGCGGCGTGCTTCTTGCGGATCGACATCAGGCCCGGCATCTCGTGCTCGGCGATATCGATTTCCTTGCGGCCCCAGTCCGCTTCACCGAGCTGCATGTCGGAGACTTTGTAATCGGGGAGGGTTTTGACTTGTGCGTTCATGGCGGGAGTGTTCCGTTGAGTGCCCCTGCGTGATCGGGGACAGTGAACGGGCGCCGTTCCAAGGTACAGTCTCCGCCGAGCCTGATCCCGGACCAATAAGCCGGGCTTGCAGCGCCCCTCGGCGGGGAGGGCGGCATTGTATCGCTATCTCGCGATGAAAGGATGGATAAGGCGTCGATGTCTGGGTGATGTTGGGTCCCGTCCGCTGGCAAGGCATGACCTGTGGCGCATACGCCACAGGCGGTCCAAGGCCAGGATGGCAGGCTGTCCATCCGCCATTCAGGGAGCTGACGTCGTCATGCCGATTCGTTCACTTGTGTTCCGACCGCTCGTCCTGCCACTCCTGCTTGGACTGGCGCTGGCTTCACCATTGATCTTCGCCCAGCAGGCCGCACCGCAGGCGCAGGCCGCCACCGGCTACCGCGAACCCGTCGCCGAGCTGAAAGCCATCGTCGACGCCCCGCGCGCGCCGCAGCTGTCGCTCAGCCCGCGCCGCGATCTGGTCGCGCTGCAGCAGATTCCGACATTGCCGTCGATCGCGCTGGTCGCCCAGCCGGAGCTGAAGCTCGCCGGGTTGCGCCTCAATCCGCGCAGCTATTCGCCCAGCCGCTTCTCGTTCGCCAGTGATCTCTGGCTGATGGATGTGGCCACCGGCAAGGAGATGCGGATCGAAGGCCTGCCGAAGCCGCTGTCACTGGCGGGGGTGTCGTGGTCGCCGGATCAGAAATATCTCGCGCTGAATCAGCAGGATCCCAACACCGGCGGCAATGCGCTGTGGCTGGTCGATGTGGGCACGAGGAAGGCGCGGCAGTTGCTCAATCAGCCGCTCAACACCGTGCGTGGCGGTATGCGCTGGATGCCTGACAGCAAGCGTCTGCTGGTGAATCTGCGCGTGGGGCAGGGCGGTGCGCCGGCGGCCGAGATCATCCCGGCCGGGCCGAATACCCAGGAAACCCAGGGCACCGGTAACGTGCGTCAGCTGAGGACGTACCAGGACATGCTGCGCAACGAGGGCGACGCACGCACGCTCGAACACTACCTGCGCGTGCAGCCGGCACTGGTCGGCGTGGACGGCAAGGTGACGAACATCGGTACGCCGGATCTCTACATCGGCCTGTCGCCGTCGCCCGACGGCAAGCAACTGCTCGCGCAGCGCATCGAGCGTCCGTTCTCCTATCAGGTGCCGGTGAACTACTTCCCGCGCCGGATCGATGTGCTCGATCTCAACGGCAAGACACTGCACAGCGTCGCCAAGCTGCCGCTGTTTGAAGGCCTGCCCAGCGGCAACGACGCCACCACCACCGGCGTGCGTTCGATCGAATGGCGCAGCGATGCGCCGGCCACGCTGGTCTGGGCCGAAGCCCAGGATGGCGGCGATCCTTCGAAACCCATGGACATCCGCGATCACGTGCTGATGCAGGCCGCGCCGTTCGACAAGGCGCCGACCGTGCTCGCGAAACTCGGCAATCGTTACGCCGGTGCCGAATGGGGTCGGGGTGATGTCGCCTTGGTCGGCGAATTCTGGTGGAAGACCCGTCAGGTGCGGAGTTGGAAAGTCGCCCCGGACGCGCCGGCCACCGCGCCCAAGCTGGTTTTCGAAGGGTCTTCGGAAGACCGCTACAACGATCCCGGCCAGCCGGTCACGCAGGCCGACGAGAGCGGCTTCCAGCGACTGTTGTTCACGCCCGATGGCGACAGCATCTATCTGATCGGCGACGGCGCCTCGCCGGAAGGTGATCGCCCGTTCCTCGATCGCTGGAATCTTGCCGACGGCAAGAAGCAGCGGTTGTATCGCTCCGAAGCGCCGCAGTACAGCGCCGTGGTTGCGCTGCTCGACGCAGAGGCCAAACGCGTTTTGATGACCCGGGAATCGCCGACCGAGCCGGTGAATTTCTATCGTCTCGATCTTGCCGCGAAGGCTGAGCCCGTCGCGCTCACGCAGTTTCCGCACCCAACGCCGCAGCTCAAGGGCGTGCAGAAGGAGCAGATCCGCTACAAGCGCAAGGACGGCGTCGAACTCACCGCTACGCTTTATCTGCCGCCCGGCTACACGCCCGGCCGCGATGCGCCGCTGCCGACCCTGCTGTGGGCCTATCCGGCCGAGTTCAAATCCGCGGAAGCCGCATCGCAGGTCACCGATTCGCCGTACCGCTTCAACGCCATCAGCTACTGGGGCCCGCTGCCGTTCCTGGCGCGCGGCTATGCGGTGCTCGACGACCCGTCGATGCCGATCGTCGGCGAAGGCAGCAAGGAACCGAACGACACCTACCTACCGCAGCTGATCGCCGATGCCGAAGCCGCGATCGATGAGGTCGTGCGTCGCGGCGTGACCGACCGCAACCGCGTCGCCATCGGCGGTCATTCCTATGGCGCGTTCATGACCGGCAACCTGCTCGCGCATACGCGGCTGTTCAAGGCCGGCATCGCCCGCAGCGGCGCCTACAACCGCACGCTCACTCCGTTCGGTTTCCAGTCGGAAGAGCGCAACTTCTGGGATGCCCGCGAGACCTATCAGACCATGTCGCCGTTCAATTACGCCAACCAGATCAAGGACGCGCTGCTGATGATCCACGGTGAGGAAGACAACAACTCCGGCACCTTCCCGATCCAGAGTGAACGCATGTTCGCTGCGGTCAAAGGTCTCGGCGGCACCGCCCGTCTGGTGATGCTGCCCAAGGAAGCCCACGGCTACCGCGCGCGCGAATCAATCCTGCACATGCTGGCGGAAACCGACGCGTGGCTGGACCGGTATGTGAAGAATGCGAAAGCATCAGAAGCGGATGCAATCACGCCTGCCGCGAAACAATAATCGCGAACGGGTGTCGTCCGCCGGATGCGTGATGGGAGACTTCGCGCGGTGTCCGCCATTGTGACCCATACGAAGCACTCAGCGTAGTCGCTTACGAATCAAATGCCGCCGTCATGACCTGTGCATGACGGCGTTCGTTTTTTGAGAGCGTGGATTGGGGCGCGATTGCAGCGAACGGGTTTCCGCAGGTTGCGTATGGCGCAGCAGTCAGGAGTAGATCAGCCTGTCCCGCCGCCACGGCCAGCACCACCACCCAGCCCGCCGCCGCCACGGCCAGCGCTACCACCGGCCCCGCCAC
>JBGSID010000230.1:0-8045 GCA_041751895.1 Lysobacteraceae bacterium
TCTAGCGCGTTGAGGTCGACGACATCGGCGCTGATCGGCTCGCCTGCGGCAGCCGACGGCGGTGGCCGCCACCATGCCGATGCCAGCAACAGCAGCAGCGGCGCCATGTGCAGCAGCAGTGCAAAGGCGACAGCCAGTGCGGTGTCGGCACGGTTTTCGCGCATCGCGCTTATGTCCCGTCCGTCGGCAGGCTGACCAGACTCACCTTGCTGATTCCCGCGTCCTTGATCACATCGATACCGGCCATCACCGTCTGGTAACTGGCATCACGCGCACCGTTGACGAGCACGACGGCATCGCCGTTCTGGCCATGGATGGCCTTCAGTTCCGCAGTGATGTCCGCTGCGCTCAGCTCGCGGTTCTTGCCACGCTCCAGCATCAACGCGTAACGACCGTCGGCATAGATGCTGACCACGATCGGATCTTTCGGCGTCTGCAGCGACTTCGCCCGCGACTGCGGCAGATTGATATCGGTTCCGAGATTCAGCAGCGGCGCGGTGACCATGAAGATGATCAGCAGCACCAGCATCACGTCGATATACGGCACGACGTTGATCTCGGCTTTGAGTTTGCGCTTGCGGATGCGGCGCCCGGAGGCGGTAACGGCCATGCGGTTTCTCTCGGTGTGGTCGACTTCGGCGGTGAGCGGGTCAACGGCTCGGCATTGACTGCGGGGTCACTCGACGACGGATCATGCGTCTTCGATGTGCGCCTGCCGCTGCAGAATCGACGAAAACTCTTCGGTAAAGGTGTCGTAACGCACCGCGATGCGCTCGACGCGCGTGGCGAAACGGTTGTAGGCCCACACGGCAGGAATCGCGGCGAACAGGCCCATCGCGGTCGCAAGCAGCGCTTCGGAGATGCCCGGGGCCACCGTGGCGATGGTTGCTTCCTTCATGGTGGCCAAGCCGTGGAACGACATCAGGATACCGAGCACGGTGCCGAACAGGCCGACATAGGGGCTGATCGAACCGACGTTGGCGAGGAATTCGAGGTTGTGTTCAAGCCCGTCCAGTTCGCGCGACACCGTTGCGCGCATCGAACGCTGCGCACCTTCGAGCTGCGAGCGCGCATCCATGCCACGACGCTGGCGGACGCGGTTGAACTCACGCATGCCACCTTCGAAGATCGCTTCCAGACCACTGATCGACTGCTTGCCGCCGCTGGCCTCGGAATAGAGCCTACCGAGATCGCCACCCGCCCAGAAACGCTCTTCGAACCCATCCGCTTCCTTCTGCGCACGGTCGAGCACGCGCTTCTTGCGGAAGATGATGATCCACGAGGCCATCGAAGCGAGTAGCAGCAGCGCCATCACGCACTGCACAGGGAGGCTGGCGTCGAGAATCAACTGCAGATAGTTCAGACCGCCGTCGTGGGCGGCACCCGCAGCGACCTGCGCGGTGGCCGCGACATCTTCGGGCAAGGGCTCGATGGCGGTGGCCTGCAGCATCAGGGCGAGTGAAGAAGACATCGATTACTCCGCATTCGTGAATTGAAGAGCGACGGGCGCGACATCCTGCAACGCCTTCAGCTGTGGGTAGAGTTCTTCGGGAATCGGCCGTGGGCGGAAATCGGACGCGCGCAGCGCGGCGACCCGCACTTCCGCATCCAGTAACCGCTTGCCGTCGCGGTCGATGGTCTGTGCGATCACCAGGCTTGCGCGCCGGCATTCACGCACAGCGACCCCGACCTGCAGCGCATCATCCAGACGCGCCGGCAGACGGAAGTCGATCGTCATCGCACGCACCGCGAACACCAGATCGTGCTGCTGTCGCAGAAGTTCCTGCCCGTACCCGTGTGCGCGCAACCATTCGGTGCGGGCGCGTTCGAGAAACGCCAGATACTGCGCGTGATAGACGACACCGCCAGCGTCGGTATCTTCCCAGTAAACGCGGACGGGGTGGGTGAATGAAGCGTTCATGTTCCCGACGGCAGCGGCATTGGAAAAACCGTCGTCCCGGCGCATGCCAGGCACGCTCCTGCGTCAGTCATGCGCCGTCCTCCACGAACAGATCCGCCGCGCCCGGCTTCGGTTTCAGGCCGAGATGGCGATACGCCTTCTGTGACGCCATGCGTCCGCGCGCGGTGCGCACGAGGAAACCCTGCTGGATCAGATACGGTTCGATCACGTCTTCAAGCGTGCCCCGTTCTTCCGACAGCGCCGCCGCCAGCGATTCCACACCGACCGGGCCGCCGTCGAAGTTCTCGATGATCAGATTGAGCAGCCGGCGGTCGAGATCGTCGAAGCCTTCCGGATCCACTTTCAACATCACCATCGCCGAACGGGCCACGTCGTGATCGATGAATCCGTCGGCCTTGACCTGGGCGAAGTCGCGCACGCGGCGCAGCAGTCGATTGGCGATACGCGGCGTGCCGCGCGAGCGTCGCGCGATCTCGTCCGCCCCCTCGGGCGCGCAGGCGATACCGAGGATCTGCGCCGAACGGCGCACGATCCGGGTCAGCTCCGCAGCGCTGTAAAACTCAAGCCGCTGGACGATACCGAAACGGTCCCGCAGCGGCGCCGTGAGCAGGCCGGCGCGGGTAGTGGCACCGATCAGCGTGAACGGCGGCAGATCGAGTTTGATCGAGCGCGCGGCCGGGCCCTCGCCGATCATGATGTCGATCTGGAAGTCTTCCATCGCCGGGTACAGGACTTCCTCGACGACTGGCGACAGCCGATGGATCTCATCGATGAACAGGACATCGTGGGGCTGCAGGTTGGTGAGCAGCGCGGCGAGATCGCCCGCCTTCTCGATCACCGGCCCCGAGGTCACGCGCAGATTGACGCCCAGCTCGTTGGCGATGACGTGACTGAGCGTGGTCTTGCCCAAACCGGGCGGACCGAAGATCAGCACATGGTCCAGCGCTTCGCCGCGCCGCTTTGCCGCTTCGATGTAGATCGACATCTGGTCGCGGACCGGCTGCTGGCCGAGATATTCGTCCAGGCGCCTCGGGCGGATGCTGACGTCGAGCACGTCATCCTCCCGGGTGGCGCCGCTGGCGATGATGCGGTCTGTGGTCATCGGGCCATTATGCCCTGCGCACCGGTAGAGCGGGCTTCAGCCCGCTGCAAGCAGGGCGGCGATATGGCAGCGGCCTGAAGGCCGCTCTACCGCATCAACGCCTCATTTCAGATCTGCACCTGCGCGCCCAGCTCGACGAGCCGGTTACCCGGAATGCGGAAGAAACCGGTCGCGGACGCGGCATTGCGATGCATCAGCGCGAACAGTTTGTCGCGCCACACCGGCATGCCGCGATGAGCGCTGGCGATGATGGTTTCGCGGCTTGCGAAATAGGTCGTGTCCATCGGATCGAAATAAATGCCGCCCTTGTCGCAGCTGCGCATCAGCGCAAGCGGCACATCGGGGGTTTCCATGAATCCGAAACGGATGATGACCCGGTAGAAATCATTGCCGATCGATTCGATCTTCAGCCGCTTTTCTTTCGGCGAATACGGCACGTTGAGCGTATCCACGGTCAGCAGCACGTTACGCTCGTGCAGCACCTTGTTGTGCTTGAGGTTGTGCATCAACGCATGCGGCACCACGGTCTTGTCGGCGGTCATGAACACCGCCGTGCCCGGCACGCGCACCGGCGGTGCCAGCATCAGGCCCGGCAGGAAGCTGTCGAGCTGGATGCCCTCTTTGCGGATCTCGTTGTGCAGCAGCTCGCGGCCACGACGCCAGGTACGCATCATCGTGAACGCGGTGATGCCGATGAACAGCGGCACCCACGCTCCAATACCGGACATCAGCTTCGCGCCGTTGGCGAACAGGAAGGCGACATCGACCACCAGGAACATCGCGCAGAGCGGCAATACCCAGCGCCGGGTATCCGGCCAACGGGTGTAGGCGACGATCGCGAGCAGCAAGGTATCGATGAGCATCGTTCCGGTGACCGACAGGCCATACGCCGTGGCCAGCGCAGTGGCACTCTGGAAGCTCAGCGTAAGCACGACCACTGCGGCGTACAGCGTCCAGTTGATCGACGGTACGTAGATCTGGCCGATCGTGTCCTTGGAGGTGTATCGGATCGCCAGTCGCGGCAGATAACCGAGCTGGATCGCCTGCCGCGTGACCGAGAACGCACCGGTGATCACTGCCTGCGATGCGACTGCGGCGGCGACCGTCGCCAGCACCAGCATCGGGATCTGCGCCCAATCCGGAATCGACATGAAGAACGGGTTGGCGACGGCGGTGGGATTCTTCAGCAACACCGCACCCTGACCGTAATAATTCAACAACAACGCCGGCAGTACGAAGCCGAACCAGCCCCAACGGATCGGTGTTTTGCCGAAATGCCCCATGTCCGCGTACAGCGCCTCGCCGCCGGTGACGGTCAGTACCACGGCGCCCAGCACGAAGACCGCGTGCCAATTGTGGGTCATGAAGAAATTCAAGGCCCAGTAGGGGTTCATTGCCTTCAGCACGACAGGATTCTGGGCGATGTTGTAGACACCGAATGCCGCGATGATCACGAACCAGGTGATCATGACCGGGCCGAATGCCTTGCCGACTTTCGCTGTGCCGAAGCGCTGAAACGCGAACAGGATGGTCAGGATCACCAGGCTGATCGGAACGACCCATTGTTTGAAGACCGGAGAGATCACCTCCAGGCCCGCCACAGCACCAAGTACGGTGATCGGTGGCGTGATCATGCCATCACCGAAAAACAATGCCGCACCGAAGATGCCGAGAATGCCGACGCCATAACTCAGCCGAGAATCGGACCTCAGACTGCGCTGCACCAATGCGGTGAGCGCCATGATCCCGCCCTCGCCTTCATTGTCGGCGCGCATGATCACGATCACGTACTTCAACGTGACCACCAGCAGCAGCGACCACAAGCCGAGCGAAAGCAGCCCGTTGACCGTTGCGGCATCCGGGCTGAGCCCGTAATGCGGACTGAACATTTCCTGGATCGTGTACAGCGGGCTGGTGCCGATGTCACCGAACACCACGCCGACTGCGCCCGCAACCAGCGCTGCCATACTGGCCGAACCATGCCCGGCGCCACCGTGCCCGGCATCACCCTGCCCAGCCGCTGGATGTGCGTTGTCGTGATTGGAAGTCTGGCTCATCGGAAGGCTCTACCATGTTCGCCGCGAGAAGCGACGTAAGAGAACGCTCAGCGCAGTGCGGACTGCAGCGCTTTGCGGATGATGGCGGCGGCATCGTCGCCGGGCGCGGTAGCATCGCGCGCCATGCGCACGGCCTCTGCTGGCTTGTAGCCCAACTGCTGCAGCGCGCTGGTGGCCTCGGACTGCGCATCCGCGCCAATGCCGAGACCGGCGGAGGTTCCGCCAGCGCCGAAATCGGCTGCGCGATCACGCAACTCCACCACCATACGCTCAGCGGTTTTCTTGCCGATGCCCGGGATCCGGGTCAACGCCGTCACATCACCCGTCTGCACCAGCCGCGCAAATTCATCGACGCTCGTGCCTGACAGCACCGCCAACGCAATCTTCGCACCGATGCCACTGACTCTCTGCACGTCGCGGAATACGCGGCGTTCGGCGTCGCGCAGAAAGCCATACAGCGAAACGCTGTCTTCCTTCTGCGCGTAGTGGGTGAACAGCGAGACTTCCCGGCCGATTTCGGGCAGGTCATAGAACGTGCTCATCGGCGCCTCCAGCTCGTAGCCGACGCCATGCACATCCACGACCAGCCAAGGAGGCTGTTTGTGGATGAGCGTGCCTTTCAAACGTCCGATCATCACCGTCTCCGCGCAGAGGGCTGCGACTACTCTTTCAGCACCATATCGATGCACAACACCGCAGCCATGATCAGGATGCGGACATCGTCATCGGCAGGCACGGCATCGCTGATCGACAACACGTAGTTGTCGGCGCTGGTGAACAGCTCCTTGCCCAGTCCCGCCCACTTCTTGCTGACTTTCGCGAGCTCTTTCTCGCCCTTGAGAAACTGGAATTCCCAACTGGTCCACTTGCCTTTCAGCATGCAGACCTCGTTGTCGCGGGCATCCAGCACGCGGAAGGCGCCGCCGATGGAGAAGAATTTCTGCTTGAAGCCACCGACCACCCGGCCGTTCTCGTCGAGCACTTCCACCTTGGACAGGAACAGCGATACGCCCCGGCGGACGCTCAGCACTTTTTGGCCGTTCGCGGTGCTGACGACGACATTGAACGGCGTCATCCGCTTGTAGTCGGTGAATCGCAGGATTTTCGTGAAGAACCCGAGATCAGGCTCGCGGCATTCCATGAGTTTCGTGCCGCTGGCGGGCTCGAAGACATCGAAATTGTTGGCCGCCTTGAACATGCCGACATGTTCTTTGATCAGGAAAAGATTCTGGCCGAGCGCTGAGTGCATGAGGGTCCCCTGGATATCGATGTGAATGGCTAGAAAAAAAGAACTAACGTTTGGTCCAGGCTTCGCGCGCATTCACGCCCAGCCGCAGCGCGGTCGCGCGCACGTGTGCGTGGGTGATGGCGACCGCAAGCGCATCTGCGGCGTCGGCCTGCAATTTACCCTTGAGATTGAGCATGAGTCCGACCATGTGCTGGATCTGGGCCTTGTCGGCACCCCCGGTGCCGACTACCGCAAGTTTGACCTCTTTGGCTGCGTATTCATGCACCGGAAGGTCGTGCTGGACCACGGCACAGATCGCCGCACCGCGAGCCTGGCCGAGTTTGAGCGCCGAATCGGGATTACGGGCCATGAATACCTTTTCAATCGCCACCTCATCGGGGCGATGGGTTTCGATGATATCGGCCAACCCTTGGAGCAAACGCTTCAATCGCATCGGAAAATGGTCGCGGACATCCTCACCGGCGACGAGCAGATTCAACGGCGCGTGGAAGACATGCGTGGTTTTGCCTGCGGCGTCGACATCGATGATGCCGACACCGGTACGCTGGGAACCGGGGTCGATGCCGAGGATGCGGGTCATGGCCGATCGGACAGTGCGCAGCCAGCGGTAGGCGGGAGATCCTTTGCTTGACGCCACTGCCACTCGACCACTGACCGCAGATGATTCACGCGTAGGCATCCGCGCCGAGTTCGGCATTCGAATACACGCTCTGCACGTCGTCCAGGTCTTCCAGCCAGCGCAGCAACTTCACCACCTGTTGCGCGGTGTCGCCGGAGACGGCGATGTCGTTGTCGGCGCGGTATGCGACTTCGGCGATGTCGGGCAAGTGCCCGGCAGCCTCCATGGCGGCTTTGACGGCGACAAAGGCATCGGGCGTGGTCAGCACGTCGATCGCACCATCGTCCGGGTACACCACGATATCGTCGGCACCGGCTTCGATCGCGGCTTCGGTAATGCTGTCCTCATCCGAGCCAGCAGCGAACGACAGCACGCCGAGCTTCTTGAACATGAAGGACACGGAGCCCTCGGTGCCGAGGTTACCGCCGAGCTTGCTGAAGGCATGACGCACGTCGGCCACGGTACGCACCTTGTTGTCGGTGAGGCAGTCGACGATCACCGCGACGCCGCCGGGGGCATAGCCCTCGTAGCGCACTTCTTCGTATTCGACGCCTTCCAGCTCGCCGGTGGCCTTCTTGATCGCGCGCTCGATCACGTCCTTGGTCATGTTGACCGCCAGACCTTTGTCGATCGCGGTCCGCAGACGCGGGTTGGTGTTCGGATCTCCGCCACCACCGCGCGCAGCAACGCCGATTTCGCGAATGATCTTGGTGAAGATCTTGCCGCGCTGCGCGTCGACCGCGTTCTTGCGCGCCTCGATGGAAGGGCCTCTACCCATGAACGTCCCGAACCTGTGCGAATACTGAACCGCGGATTTTACCCCTATCCCACGGCGGATGCCGGTTGTTCAGGTGACGAAATGACCGTGACGCAGAAAATGCGCGGCCTGACGGGCCGCGTCGGCCGAAAGCACCAGCCCGCTGTGGCTGGCCGGGACGATGCAATGGTCGGCCAGCCCAGGCAATCGGGTTTCGGCCACGCTGACCGTGCCGTCGGATTCGCCGTCCATCTTCGTGAACCAGCCGCCGACCCCGCGCGCACGGTTCCCGGCGACCACACCGACCGCCGCCGGGCCCTGCCAAGGGGCGCAGCCGGTT
>JBGSID010000231.1:0-13397 GCA_041751895.1 Lysobacteraceae bacterium
AGCGCGGGGTCGCACTGCGGCCCGCGTTCGGCCGGGCTGAGCACCGGCGCTGCCTGCACCGCAGACGACAGCACACCTGCAAGCGCCGCCATGAATACGTATGCAATTCCGAGGCTCCGGGCTGTGCGCCGCTGCATTGCAGGATGACCTGCGCCGTCGGTAATCGCATACTTGTCGCGCATTTCAAAGAGATTCCGCTGCATGAACGCTGTACCTGTCGTCGAAAACAATCGTGTGTCGGAAATCGTGATCGTGGGCGGCGGCACCGCCGGCTGGATGACCGCGGCAGCGCTCTCGAAGGTGCTGAACCCATCGTATTCGATCCGGCTGATCGAGTCCGAGGAGATCGGTACCGTCGGCGTCGGCGAAGCGACGATCCCGATGATCAAGCTGTTCAACACCGCACTTGATCTGGACGAGAACCAATTCGTCCGCGAGACGATGGGCTCGTTCAAGCTCGGCATCGAATTCGTGAACTGGGGCCGGCTCGGCGACAGTTATATTCACGGTTTCGGCAAGATCGGCCAGGATCTGGGGCTGGTGCCGTTCTACCAGTACTGGCTGAAGATGCAGCAGGCCGGCAAGGCTGCGCCGCTCGACGATTATTCGATCAACACCCATGCTGCGCGCCACAACAAGTTCATGCGCGCGATCAGCGACCGGCCGAACTCTCCGCTCGCGGATATCGGCTACGCCTACCATTTCGACGCCGGGCTCTATGCGCGCTTCCTGCGCCGGTTTGCCGAAGCACGCGGTGTCGTGCGTACCGAGGGCAAGGTGATCGGCGTCGAACAGAATCCGGAGAACGGTTTCGTCAATGCAATCACGCTCGACAACGGCGAACGCGTTCCGGGCCAGCTGTTCGTCGACTGCTCCGGCTTCCGTGGCCTGCTCATCGAACAGACTCTGAAAACCGGCTATACCGACTGGACCCACTGGTTGCCCTGCGATCGCGCGGTCGCTGTCCCCTGCGAACGCACCACACCGCTCACGCCGTACACGCGCTCGACCGCACGCGACGCCGGCTGGCAGTGGCGCATTCCGCTGCAGCACCGGGTCGGCAACGGCCACGTCTTCAGCAGCCAGTACATCAGCGAGGACGAAGCCACGGCGGTACTGTTGAAGAATATCGAAGGCAAGCCACTGGCCGAGCCGCGTGTCCTGCGTTTCGTCACCGGCAAACGCAAGAAATTCTGGAACAGGAATGTCGTCGCAATCGGTCTGGCCAGCGGGTTCATGGAGCCGCTGGAATCGACCAGCATCCACCTGATCCAATCGAGCATCGCACGGTTGACCGCGTTCTTTCCACATACCGGCTTCGACGAGACCGATATCGACGAATTCAACGCGCATTCCGATTTCGAGTTCGACAAGATCCGCGATTTCCTGATCGCGCATTACTGCGCCACCGAGCGCGACGACACCCCGTTCTGGAATTACTGCCGGACGATGGACATCCCCGAATCGCTCAAGCGCAAGCTCGACCTGTTCCGCAGCAACGGCCGCGTTTTCCGCGACGCCAACGAATTGTTCGCCGAACCGAGCTGGGTCCAGGTGCTGCACGGGCAGCGGGTCGAACCGCGCTCGTATCACGCGCTGGTCGATGTGTATCCGGAAGAGAAGATTGTCGAGTTCATGCGCAATATCCGTGGCGTGATCGCCAACTGCACGCAGGCGATGCCCACGCATGAGGAATTCATCGCCAAACACTGCGCGGCGAAACCGATGTGACTTCGCACGTGTGTGCTGCATGCTGTAGCGCATCCACCATGCCGAGCCGGGAGCGTGACGATGCCACGCCATTACTCCGATCACGACTGAATACGTTTACACATCAAAATGCTGCATTGCAACGTGCCGCTGGCGATGCGCACGTGCATCGTTAGCCGCGCCGAAGCAGCGCGATCACGCAACATCAAGGACCCACGATGAACCAAAGCATGTCGAATCAAAAACCCCAGCTGTCGTTCTGGCAGATCTGGAACATGTGCTTCGGCTTCCTCGGCATCCAGTTCGGCTTCGCGCTGCAGAACGCCAACGTCAGCCGCATCTTCCAGACACTGGGCGCGGAGATGGATGCGCTGCCCGGGCTGTGGATCGCGGCACCGCTGACCGGCCTGATCGTGCAACCGATCATCGGCTACATGTCGGACCGCACCTGGACCGGACTCGGCCGCCGACGTCCTTACTTTCTCGTCGGCGCAGTGCTGGCTTCGCTGGCGCTGATCGCGATGCCCAACTCGCCGACCCTGTGGATCGCCGCCGGTCTGCTCTGGGTGCTGGACGCCTCGATCAACATCTCGATGGAACCCTTCCGTGCCTTCGTCGGCGATCAGCTGCCGGTCTCGCAGCGCGCGAAAGGCTATGCGATGCAGAGCTTCTTCATCGGCATCGGCTCGGTCATCGCCAGCATGCTGCCGTGGATCCTCGAAAAGTACGGCGTCGCCAACTCGGCTGCGCCGGGGCAGGTGCCGGACACCGTGCGCTATGCGTTCTATGCCGGTGCCGGCGTGCTGATCGCAGCGATCACCTGGACGGTCCTGCGTACCCGCGAGTACCCGCCGGAACAATTGCAGGCATTCGACGAAGCGCCGCTTCTCCCGCAGCGCGAAACCGACCGCGCGCGAATGCTGCGCAACGGCCTGATCTGGCTGGTGGTCGGCGCCGCCGCGCTGGCGTTCGTGTATGTCGAAAAACTCGACCGCCAGCTCTATCTGCTCGGCGGTCTCGTCGCCGCCTACGGCATCGCCCTGCTGCTGCAGCAGTTCTTCGACCGCAACGGTGCGTTCGCGACGATCATGAGCGACCTGCACGACATGCCGCAGGCGATGCGCAAGCTTGCGTTGGTGCAGTTCTTCTCGTGGTTCGCACTGTTCGCGATGTGGATCTACACCACCGGCGCGGTCACTTCGGTCCACTACGGCGTGACCGACACCGGCTCAGAGCTCTACAACACCGGCGCCAACTGGGTCGGCGTCCTGTTCGCCGCCTACAACGGCTTCGCCGCGCTGGCGGCGATCTTCATCCCGATGATGGCGCGCCGCTTCGGCCTGCGCTGGACGCATCTGATCAACGTGACCCTCGGCGGACTCGGGCTGCTGTCGATCACCATCATCCGCGACCCGCAGTGGCTGCTGCTGTCGATGGTCGGCGTCGGCTTCGCCTGGGCCTCGATCCTGTCGTTGCCCTATGCCCTGCTCTCGGACAGCGTGCCGGCGCAGAAGATGGGCGTGTACATGGGCATCTTCAATTTCTTCATCGTGATCCCGCAGCTGGTCGCTGCCAGCCTGCTGGGTTTCCTGCTGAAGACCTTCTTCGGCAATCATCCGATCTACGCACTGGTGATCGGCGGCATCAGCATGATCGTCGCGGGCCTGTGCGTGCTGCGCGTGAGCGAACCGCGAGCGCATTTGGTGCCCGCTGCAGCGCATTGACGTCCTGAGTTTGCAGGAGCGGCTTCTGTCGGAGCGACGCAAGTCGCGATGGCTTGCCGTACGGCTTGACGAAAAGCATCGCGACTTGCGTCGCTCCTACAGAATGCGACTGCAAGCGCTTTGCTTGCATGCGCTTGGTCAGCCTACCGCACCGCTTGACCGCCGCACGACCAACGTCGCTGGCAGCATCTGACTTTCGGCCGGCTGGTCGTGGACCAGCTTCAATAGAGTTTCGACCAGCAATTCACCGGCGCGCGCGGTGTCCTGGTACACCGTCGTCAACGGCGGATTGCAGAAATGGGCCATGGCGATGTCGTCGAATCCAACCACGGCGATATCTTCGGGAACGCGTAGACCATGTTCGAGCAGCGCGCGGATCGCACCGATCGCGATCAGGTCGCTGGCAGCGAAGACGGCATCGAACAACACACCACGGCCGAGCAGCGCCTTCGCTGCGTCGTAGCCTTCTTCTTCAGAGCTCAGCGCATCGACCTGAAGCGCCGAGTCGGCCGGTATTCCGGCCTCACGCAATACCGCTTCGCAGCCACGATAGCGGGCATGGAATTCGGGATAGTGACTGGAGGCATCGCCGAGGAATGCGATGTTGCGACGGCCCAGACCCAGCAGATGCTCGCCGACCAGACGGCCACCGGCAGCGTTGTCGCAGCCGATGGAAATGCCCGGCTGATCGGGCAACACCGCACCCCAACGCACGAAATTAGTGCCCTGTTCGACCAACCGCTCCAGCTTCGGCCGATAGTCGACATAGTCGCCGTACCCGAGCAGGATCAGGCCGTCAGCCTTCATCGCGTCTTCGTAGTCGGCGTGCCAATCGTCCGACAGCTGCTGGAACGAGACCAGCAGATCATGATGATGTCGTGTGCACGCGCGCGTGATCGAACCCAGCATCGCAAGAAAGAAAGGATTGATCTGCGAACCGTCTTCGGTGGGGTCTTCGAACAGCAATAGCGCCAGGGTGCCGGCACGCTGCGTACGCAAACTCGATGCGCGCCTGTCGACCTTGTAGTTCAGTTCCTGCACCGCATCCAGCACCCGCTTGCGGGTTTCGGCATTGACCAGTGGACTCCCGCGCAGCACGCGCGACACGGTTGCCTGCGAAACGCCTGCACGATGGGCGATGTCGACCGAAGTGGCCTTGGTTTTGCGAAGCGACATGGGCGAGTCCGTCAGAAACTGATCTGAAGTGTAGAACCTTGGACGCGATCCCGCATCGCTATCGCCGGATCAGGCGTTTGTTTGCCGCTCTCGCCCGCGCCATGTTTCAGTGCGTGCCGGACACGGCAGCAGTGTTTTCGCCGCGACGCACACCCTGCTTGACCGCCAACCAAGCCAGTGCCGACAGCGCCATGCAGATGCCGCCGATCGCGAACACCAGCGCCTTGTTCTCCAGCTGCGACAGCAGATAGCCCACGCCCAGGCTCACCGCCAACTGCGGCAGCACTACGCTGAGATTGAACACGCCCATGTACAGACCGATGCGCGCCGGCGACACGCTCTGCGAGAAGATCGCGAACGGCAGGCTCACGATGGCGCCCCAGCCCAGGCCGATGATCGCCATGCCGACGTACACCAGCGTGTCCGTATTGCCATGCAGGTAGACGAAGCCGAAGCCCAGCGCCATCAGCACCAGACTGGCGGCATGCACACGTACTTCACGGAAGCGCTGCGCCAGCGGATTCAGTACCAGCGCCGGGACCACCGCCGCGACCGCATTCAACGAAAGGAAACTGAAGGACATCAGCTGCCCAGTCGCCTTGTCGTCGAGCTGCGGGAAGCGCTGCTGCACGAAGCCGATCATGAACACGAACAGGGTCTGCATGCCGAACCAGCTGATCGCATGCGCTGCAAGCACTTTACGGAAGCCGGCGATATCCTCGCCGCTGTCCAGCGACTGTCGCTCGGTCAGCGCATGCGCGATCAACACCAGCGCGAGTACACCGAACCCGACTTCCAGCCACAGGCTGTGGGTGTCGTGCCCACCCAGCTTCAGACCCATCGCGATCAGCGCGTATACCGCGAATGCCCATAGTGGACGCATCAACATCAACAGCGCGCGCAGTCCAAGTTTCTCGGTCGGCGTTCCGGTTTCGGTGTGCGTCAGCTGGCGGGGCTCCGTCACCAGCAATGCCGGCACGATCGAGAACACCAGCGCCAGACCGGCACCGAAATAGATCAAGGCGATGTTGCCGTAGATCGCGCCGATGGCGTACGCGAGCACACCGAACGTACCCGACACCGTCTGCATCCACGTGTAGCCGGCAGTGCGTTTCGGACCTTCCGGCGTCACGTCGGCGATGATCGAACGGGTCGGGTTGAAGCCGAGATTGATCGAGAGGTCGAGCGCCAACGCGACCGCGATCGCGACCCCGAGAATCGCGTCGAGACCGAGCGCCTTGTCGATCGCACCGATCGATGGCAGCGCCAGCAGCATTGCAGCGGTCAACACACCGCCTACGAGAATGAACGGCCGCCGCCGCCCGCCCCAGAACCACACGCCGTCGCTGATGATGCCGATGATGACCTGACCGAGAATGCCGGCCAGCGGCCCCGCCGCCCAGACAATGCCGATCTCGTGGATGTCCAACCCGTACTTGGTCGACAACAACCAGCTCAGCGCCGAAATCTGTACGGCCAACGCAAACCCCATCGCCGTCGACGGCAGACTGAGCAGCATCAGAAACGGCAGCGACAGGCGTTCTTGCATCCGCAGCATGGGCGGTCCTCCCCGGGTGGTGGGGCAGCATAGCCTGTGAGTTCGCGGGGCGGCATGAATACGGTTGCTGTTGCAATGCAGCAAATTAGCGATCCACGTACCAACGCGTTCTTATTGAGGCCAGCAGAACAAAGGCACTAGCAGGCGAGACGATGAAGACGCCGCTACTGAATACCATTGTTACTGCGGCGCTATAGTACTGCTCGTTTCGCATGGCGCCTGGCTATCCATCAATGCGGCGAGCGTGCTCGACAGCGGCGACAACATTCGGTGTGCAAGCGCACTCTGTGTGATGCCGCCGATCAGGGTGCCATGATTCTGATGGATGTTGCGGACGTCTTTGTCGTTGGTGAATTGCTCACCGAACACATAGAAGCGCACGCCCTGATCGATGATCGCTTCCAGATCCGTCAAGGCCTGAAAGCCGGTACCGCTCTTCCACGGCGGGTTCCAGCGGATGAAATCCAGGAACCGCGACAGACAGCTGTCGTAGCGCACGTTCCAGATGATGATCGGCGGATGCAGCACCGATGAACGGATGTAATCAAGCGCACCCGATGTCATATTCGACGCCAGCGCGTGCCAACCATCCGCCAACGCCTTGATGCCCGCGAACTCCGACGGCCGGATCTTCACGACGCGCCACTGGATACCATCGGGCATGAACTGCGGATCGACATCGATCGCGCAATCGTAATTCCCCTCAGGAGCATGCACCACGAGATGCCCGTGATAGTAACGCCCGAAATTGTCGGGCGGATCGCGGTGATAACCCGCCTTGGTGCCGATCACCACACCGTAGCCTTCGCTGAGTCACATGGTAATTCTCCTTTGCGACGGGCCAATACGCGTGATATCGCGCTAGGTTTGTCGTCAAACACCATTACGGTATTTTCGATATCGAACGGACAATTCATGGAGACTGCTGGATGTCGATCCGAATCCATTTTTAGTAGGGTGGGCGTATTGCCCAATTTTTTAGAATGTCAGCGCAATGAGCATTGAAAGAAATCACATGGATGACGATCATCTTTTTTACGCTTTCACTCTTCATACTATGGGTATAAAGCCCACCCTACGGTCCTCTAGCGCACCGCGCGCAGATGAGGATAATCGTTGCTCATATCAAAAATTCAAGCAGTTGACATAAATCCAAGCCGATTATTTTATCCTGAAGAAGTCGATTTTTCAGGCAATGTTTGATCGCATTTTATTTTTGCATTTATTCGATCCAAAAGATCTTGAATTGCCGAATTATTGTCCTTCGCTTCATTTTTGTTTTTATAAGGGACAAGATAAGCGCTTGCCGCTATGAACTTCTGACTATCGAGCATCTCACAGACAACACTAACGATGTGCCTGGTCCTGTACGCAAATAATTTCGCTTCCATATCTGCCAGTTTTGTTATTTGTTCAGAGACCTGCTTTGCGCCTTGACTTCTTGCATTTTCAACAAGCGTATTGGCCGCAGCTTGCTGTCCAGCGGAAAATTGAACCTCTCCTTCAATCAACGCGCCGTCGACTGAAACATCTTCGTTGTCGATATTCACAATAAATGACGGTTCATTTATAGAAAACTCATCTACGCCGTAACCGTAGATCGGGCCACGCGGAAAAAACACATAACCATCGCGCGACTCGTTGGGGGCTAGAGTCACAATCGAAGGCAAAGCGGTTGAAGCCAGATTTCCCAAGTATTGATCAATATCTCGGAGCAACAATTTCTTCATTTCCGGCACAAATACACCCGTACTTACAGCGACTCTCTGGGCGAAAGCTTCGCCGCCGAAAGCGGATGAAATCTGTTCCATGCCTACCAATGCGCCTGCGACGACTCCTAGCGACTCCAAGTAATTGAGCGCACGGTTCATTGGATGGGCGCGAGTGCGTGCGGTCAGCGACAACAGTACGGACTCGAACGTCATTGGGCGGTAGAAATCCTCCCAGAAATACCCATGTCTGGAAAGCTTCTCCTGCCAGCGCGTATCTTGCGACGCAGCTGCGATCTTGTTGGTTAGGCCCACGCGACGGCGCATATCCAAGGCAATTGGCGAGGATAGCCCGATGGTTCTCGATATCTCCTGGTCCAGCCTTTCGCCGAAACACCCCGTGATATCTCTTAGAGTTTTATTTTCTTTTTCAATACTACTGGAAAAATTACTTTCTCCGGAGCTTGTATTCGCGAATATTTCGCTAGCGTATCTTTCAGCAAGCATCAATTGTGTTTGATCTTCTCCAAAGCAGAAATCTGCTGATTCCCTGACAATAGCGATAAGCGTGATTGCAAGGGGAATAGCGACTTCCCGCATTGACTCCCTTCTTGCACGATCTTGGCCTTTGGTAGAAATTATAGGCAGCACTTCATCGACAATATCTTGCGCTACCGCCGCATCTGTCGTCGAAGGGTCATGGTCGCGAATAATTGCCATTCTTTTACTATCAAGAATAGAGCTCTTGATACGATTCTCTTGGTCTTTGGTCAACGGCGGCTGGTCTGATCCTTGGCTTTCACTGATGGCATACAGGTAATCACGCGCTTCAGATGATTCTCTTCCACCGGAGTCATCTCCAGGCTTGAATCCAAAGTTTTCGAAGATTCCTGCTTTGGACGTTCCATCTTTTGTTTGTGGCTCACGATAGAATAAGGTGCGGGCGCGCAGGCTGGTTGTATGCACAATCAACTTGTTTTCGGTGTGCCGGTTGCGCAGATACGCCTTGCCGACATAAAAAGATCGGGCGAAATTCGACCCGAAAGCATCTTTTGTTTCGGTATCGCTCAGCATATAGATCTGGGTATGCAGATCCCCATTGAACACCTTCACAACTCTTGTTGCCAAGTTGGGGTTTTGTTCAAATAGTATTGTTTCTGCTCGTTCACGCGATTTTTCGTACGCAGCAATTTTGGCTGCGTCTTCGTTTTTCTTTTCTCTCCGGCACCTTTCATTGCATGCGTCAGCTTTTTGTTTGTAATCAGAAAGCGCCAAATTCAATTGATAGCGGCGTTCGCTTTCGAATTTACCGGCCCGCGTGTTCAGCTTTGCGATGATCGTAAAGGATTGCGTGATATCGCGAGAATCTACAACCACACGGATAATACTGCCACTTGCAAGTGGAGGATCATTGCATTGTTGCTGCTTTTTTTCACTTCCGGAGCATTTTTGGCTTCCATCTCCCTGCGGAACTTTCTTTTTCATGTATAAAGAACTTCCGTAAGTCACCTCCTCTAAGGTTGCTTTTACATTGGCGACATCAATGACAAGTTCGCCATCGCTGATGGCCTTCTTTGGATTGTCTATCAGTGTTTGATCGACCCATATGTCGAAATAATACTTGCGCACGTCTGAAGTCTGATCTGCGCCGGCGGTTGGAGGCAATTCGACATCGGAGCCCAAGATCTGAATATAGGCTTCTGTACGGGTGCGCTGCGCCAGTCCTATCTCGTTATAAAGGTTTGCTTTATCTTCGTTTTTTTCGGTCACGAGAACACGGGGCTGCAGACCATCCCTCATCTGCCGAAATCTAGTGCTACAACCAGAATTAGCAATGGCGATAACCACGAGTGTATAGCCAAGCAGATGCCGAATCACTCGCTTCTTTTGTCTAAGTGGTGAACGGTCCATCAGTTCATCGAGCATGATCAACTCCTTATCAAAATTGGGGTCAGGTTCGAATGGCACTTACTTAAGCGGTCGCTGCCAGTTTTCATCATTCCCGCGAAAGCGGGAATCCAGTGACTTCAGGCCTTTGCAACCAAGCAAGGACGCTGGATCCCAGCGTTCGCGGGGATGATGGGGCTTAGGTAAGTGCCATTCGGGTCAGGTTTACTTTTTGTTTACACCTGATGCCAAAAAAAGTAATCGCTTCTCTGCGAATTGCATAATCACGCTCCATAGCCCGCGCTTCAGTTTTGTTTTGCGCTCACATCAGCATCACTTCAGCATCACCTCCGTCTTCACTCACACCCCACCCCATCCCCATCGTGATCCAGATGCGGTCCATAACCCGGCTCACCGCGTCGCACCGGCGCAGCACCTGCAGCGCGCGCTTCCGCGCAATTCGCAAATGCGCCCGAGCCCCGCAGCGCACGTGCAGGTGCAATCCGCGCTGGCGCGATATTGTTTGTCGGTATCGAATCACTAGGCGATGACGACGCGCTACCACGATGGCAGTGATACCCGCCGTGCTTGCGATCGTGATGGCAGCCTTCAGCGTTCAGCCGTCCGCCATGTGCGGAGGCGTTGTTGGCGATGCAGAAGATGAGTGCGATGGTGCCCAGCGCCATCGGCAATAAAGCGGCGTAAGGCGAAAGTTCCGATGCGTTCCCTGCGCCTTCCCTGGCCATCCTTGCATTCCCCCTGTGGAATGCGCTTCGACTTCGATCCGAAGCGTGATTCGAGTCTGGTTTCGGCGCGATGCACTTGTCAATCGCTGGAACACATCCGCTATCGATAATGCACAACGTGAGTTGCGGTCTCTGTGCCGGAAGTTATGAGATGGCAGCACGTCGTCAATCGCGGAATCGAAACCGATTCACGGCGTGAACGATCAGGCTCCATGCAGAGCCACGGCACGCCGCCGACACATGCGAGATGCTGCGCGCCAGTCGGTTTTTAAGGCGATATCGGAATACGCGCCCAAAAAAGATGGCGGACCCGGAGTTCAGGCACTGGAGTCAAGCAGGATTACGGCCGCGATCGCGATAATGCCATCTCGCGCATCGACATCGAAGAAGGACACGGTCTAATTAGCAGAGGTCAATTTCAAGCCGGCTCATCCGGAATCAACGCCGATTCCAGGCGGGTGATGATGTCTTTCAACTGCAGCTTGCGCTTCTTCAGGCGCTTCACTGCGAGCTCGTCGGCGGCAATGTTTTCGTGCAAGCGGCCGATGGCGAGGTCGAGGTCGCGGTGCTCAAGGCGCAACTCGGCCAGGCGCTGGGAGACACGGGCGAGTTCGGCGGGGTCAGTCGGCTGGTTCATCGCGCCGAAGCTTAGCATCGGGCCCACGTCATGCGCGCGCCGCGATGATCTCGGCCATGTCGGTTATGTCGACGATGGCCGCGCGCCATGGTCAGCCCACGGCCCACTCAGCGATCGGCGACATACAGCGCGGCGGTCGTGGCTTGCCGCCAGTCGGCCAAGGCACCTTCGGTGTCGGCAGATTGCTCCGGCTCCAGCTCCTGCAAAACCGATGTGCGCGATGGTGACGAGGCGGATTCCGCCTTGATCGGCGTGCTGGGCTGCCAGAAGAGATAGACGAGGTACACCAGAACACCGCATCCGAGTGCGACGCGGGTGCGCAGGTTGCGCGCGCGGCGACGGGAGCGGCGGCGGGAGGTCTGGGTGCGCAACAGTATCGACATGATTCTGACCTCGCGTTCGTTATCGAAATACGTATCAAGATTCATGCCACCTTCAAAACCCTGTGTTGATCAGGGCGCGCAGCCAATCCGGGCGTCTTGGCCTTGCGTTTTGCACTGGCGCGAACGGCAGGCCGTGCAAATGATGGGTGGGCCCCGCCGGCAGTGATCGGAGGCTGTTCGACCCCGTCATGCAAGCCACTGAAAACAAAGCCGTTGCTGGATATTCAGCCCAGCCAGCCGCTGGCACGCAACTTGTGTGTCTTATCCATGCCGCTGCATCGCGCAGCCGATCCCCCCATTCTGGAGAATCACCATGCTGTATTACGCCATTGTCTTTTTCGTGATCGCGTTGATCGCCGGTGTGCTTGGCTTCGGCGGTATCGCTGGCGCCGCCGCCGGCATCGCCAAGATCCTGTTTTTCGTGTTCCTGGTGCTGTTCGTGCTGTCGCTGATCATGGGGCGCCGGGGCCGGGTCAAAGTCTGAGACACGACTTCCGCGATGGCCCGCGCCTGCAGGGCGCGGGCATCGTCCGCCGATTCACGCGAGCGGAAGTTCCAGCGTGAAGCTGGCGCCACCGCCTTCACGGTCGTCGTACCAGACATCGCCGTCCATGGTGCGCGCACGCTGTTTGGCGAGCGCCAATCCCAGGCCCGTCGACGATTCGCCGCCGGTCGGCTGAGCACTCAGGCGCACATAGCGCTGGAACATGCGTTCGCGATCCTTCGGTGAAATGCCGGGGCCGCGATCATGCACGGTGAGTCGGCCGTATTTGCCTTGCCGCGTCGCGGACAGATGCACGTCAGTCCCTGGCGGGGCGTATTTCAACGCGTTCGACAGCAGGTTCTGCAGGACATGCAGGGCTCCGGCGCGCTCCGCCAACAGATACATCTCATTCGCAGCATCGGTCTCGATGTGCAGGCGCATGCCTTTGCTCTGCGACTGATATGCCAGCAGTTCGGCGACTTCTTCCAGCAGCTCGCGCGCCGCGATCGGATGCGGTGGCACACCATGCGCCCGGTCCTGCTGTTGATCGAGAAACGCCTGCAGGAACAGAACGCCGGCATCGGCGGAGGTGCGGATCGATTGCGCCAAACGCTGCCGTGCCTCGTCGTTCATCGCCGGGTCGCGCAGCAGCTCGGCGGAAAACAGGATATTGGCGAAATGATTGCGCAGATCGTGGCTGACGATTTCCGCGACCTTCTGGCGTTCGTCTGCGACCCGCGCGAGCCGGTCGCGCGCCTGCTTCAGGTCGAGATGCGTCCGGACGCGGGCCAGCAGTTCCTCGGCGAGGAACGGCTTGGTGATGTAGTCGACCGCACCCGCTGAGAACGCACGGGTGAGGCTGTCGCGCTCGTGATCTGCGGTCAGGAACACCACCGGCACATTCCGGGTCTGCGGCATCGCCTGAAGACCTTCGAGCACATGGAAACCGTCGAAGCCCGGCATGCGCATGTCGAGCAGCACCAGATCCGGTGGCGTGCGCTCGGCGAGCGCGAGCGCTTCGCGGCCGTCCAGCACCGGCACGACATCGTAGTCGGCCTGCGTCAGCAGTTGTCCGACCACCTGCACGTTCGCAGTCTGATCGTCGATCACCATCACCACTGGCAACGCAACCGTTGCCTGGAATCTATTCGGCATCGCTATCCTCCTCGTGCCAATGCGCCAATCGATCGAGCACGATCTTGACCTGATTCACGTCGAAACGCTGCATGGCGAGCTGCAACCGTCGCGCTTCGGCCTGCAGCGCCGGCGCATGCAGATCGTCGGCCAGCTCGAGCAGACGCTTCGAGAATTCGCCGATCTCGCGCATGCGCATGCGAGTGCGCAAGGCCTGCAGCGGTGCGCCGCGCACGCTGCGCCACTCAT
>JBGSID010000232.1:0-10767 GCA_041751895.1 Lysobacteraceae bacterium
GTTCGTGAGCCCTATGTCGCGATCCGCACACCGGTGCTCGAACATCCGGGCGCGTATCTGCTCACGCTGCAACGGCCGGCATTGTTCGGTATCAGCAGCGAATCCGAGCGCGTGCCTTTCCGGGTCGTCGCCAGCCACGGCTTCCTCGACCCCCGCCAGTCCGTCGCCTCCGAAACCGCCAGGCTGGGCGAAGCGAAAATCTTCACGTTCTCCGGTCGCAACCTCGCCGCCCTGCGCATCCGCCCCGATGCACCAGCCCTGCAACCATCGACGGCATACGCGGGACGCGCCAGACCACTCGCGACCGATGTCCAATGGATGGATCCCGAACAGAAACAGATCCGCGTCCGCCTGACCCTCTACCGCGCAGGCCAGGTCTCCACCCGCGAACTCTTCGAGTTCATCGGCAGCGGCGAATCGCCGATCAACCGCGATCTGGGATGGCCGGTGATCGAGGTGCAAGCGGGCGGATGAGTGAATTCCAGTCGCGGCAATCCATGACCACACACGTCGCTGGTTCCAGCCTCTCCGGCCACATCGCAGTCAAGGGCTACTCGGGACAAGGCTGTTCTTGCCGAGGCGGCTCTGGCCAAGAAAATCCAGCGCCGCCTGCAGCATCGCGCGGCTGCCAAGGGACGGTTCACTTGTGCGTGGCGACGTGTTGGCTGAGCAGCAGCGGGAGGGTGAACTCCACCGGCGCGGCGACAATGAGACTGAGCAGAATCGACATCACATGAAACCGTCGCCGCCTTCCAAAGAGGCGAGCATCAGCGCGAGTCGCTGCTTAAAATCCTCAGCGTCATCACTAGAAAACATGCGCATCAGCTCCTTCTCCACCGCTTCTGCGGCCGCGCTCGCTTCCGTCAGCCGCCGCGCCCCCGCCGATGTCAGGCTGAGCACATGGCTGCGCCGATCCGACTTCTGGGTTTCGCGCCCAATCCAGTCGGCTTGACGCAGATCCTCGACCAACTGACTCATCGTCGTTCGGTCGAAACCGAGGCGCCGTGCAATTTCGACTTGGCTCAACGTCTCTTTCTGTGCGACGGTGAGAAGCAGGCCCAACGCGCGAGGACTGATGCCGAAAGGTTTGAGAGCAGCATCGGTGCGCGTGCGAAACTCTGAGGCCAGCCTGTTGAGAAGAAAGCCGAGCATCAAGTGTGGTTGTGGGAAGGGAGTTGGAACGACCGACATTGGGAAATAGTCTCTTCAAGCTGGCATCAACGGAGACTTAGAATAATGCCTGCTCGACGATCGGCGTTTCCTGCCAGTGAAGCAACACCCATCCCTCATGGTCGAGAGGGACGTAGAGCGCGCTGTACCGGGCCGGCGGTGGATTGCGGTCCAGCTTGTCATTCACCATTGTCACGCGGCCGGTGACCAGGGCGGTGGTTCCCAAAGTCGCAACCTGCCGATCCTCCGTATCGAAGCGGACGAATCGCCGTTCGGGCGAAAAATGAATGTCGAGATAGGCTGCGCGATCGACGACGTTGCCCGCGTGCCCGGTGGCGACGAAATCATCGGCGAGCACGCGCTCGGCCGACTCGCGATCTCGCGACAGGACAGCCCGGACCAGTTGCGCCTCTACCGCAAGGACTTCGCTCGCAAGGACCTCGCTCGCGACCGTGCCGGCCTCCGGCGGGATCGCGCGAAGCATTGCGCCAGGGTGCCTGCCTCCGAGATAGATGCGCAGTTCGCAAACCAGCCGCGCCTGGATCCGAAAGACGAACGCCATCGTGCCTCGAAACGGCGTCCCACGAATGGTGACCACCTGTTCGCACTCAATCAGCACGTGGTCGCTATCGACCATGGTCCTGATGTTCTCGACGTGGCTGCGCTCGGCGAGCGGGTCGCGCGCCATGCGCAGCATCTCGATGGCCGCCGCCTTACCACGCATCATGTCGTTGAACATAGCGAATGGAGCGAAGACGTCTAGCAGAACATTGTCGTCCATGAGCGACGCGAGGCCTTCGAAGTGCCCATCGCGCATCGCGGCCTGATAGGCCGTCAAGGTTGCTTCCGCGACGTCCAGGCTGTCGTTGGCGACTTGCGGAGCCGGCGTGATATCCGCGCCGTCCTTCAATGCCCACCCCATGCGCTGAGTTCGGCGTAGAGCGCGCCGACCGCCTCGCCTTCCGGCGTCCGCCAGTCGCCCATGAGTTCGGAGGCCAGGCTCACCCAGCTGGTCATCACTGCGCCCGCTTGGGTCAGCCGGAGCATCGCCGCAGTCTGGACGAGATCCGACTCGGTGCCAGAGCAATCGACCACGACATAGACCTCGTACCCGGCCTTGAGAAGATCCAGACTGGTGTGAAGCGAGCAGAGGTCGAGCGAGATGCCGCCGATGATGACCCGCCTGCGGCCGGTCTCCGCCAGCGCATCTCGGAACGCCTCCGACTGCATTGCGCTGGGCGTGTGGCGTTCGAAGCGCGGCGCGTCAGGAACGTTCTCGGTGATCTGCGGGTAGAACGTTCCGCGAAACCCACCTTCGTCGCCAAGCACGAGCACCGGCGTGCGTGGGGCGAATATCTTCGCCAGCCTGGTGAACGCGGTGATGTTCCGGATCCAACGCTCGCGTGGCATCGTCTTCAACCCGGGATCGAAGCCGTCGAGAAAGTCGACCAGCACGATCACGCAGTCTTCGGGCACGAGCCGGCTTTGGTAGTGTTTGATGGTCACGGCACTCATCGATTGGCGTCCTCGGCTGGGCTGCTGTCGCTTCCGGTGGTCAGGATCGGGGTCTCCTGGTGATACGCGAGTTGCCAGTCACCCCCTTCGATGCGCCACAGCTGGACGAACCGGCTTGTCAGGTCGACCCGCGCGACCACCCGTTGGACGCCATACACCAACACTGCGGTGCCCGCCGCCCTGACCTTTAGGTCCGAAACATCGAACCGCACGAAACGGCCCTCGGCGCTGCCGCTGTCAGCATGAAGCCCGGCATAGACGCCGGCATCGACCCGTTGCCCGGCATAGCCGACACCCACAAAATCCGGCGTGAGCATGGCGGCCAAGGCCGCGCCGTCGGCAGCCAGGATCAGGCGCGCCATGCGTTCGACGGCATCTTTTGCCTTGTGTGCGATATCCATCGTCATGCGATCCCCTCGAATCCTGCTTCCGCCGACCATTCTTGCCATGCGCGCTCCTCACTGAGCGGCTGGCTGAGCGTCGCGTTGGCCGCCGCGATCTCGCCCTTGCTTAACATTCGTAACGGGCCACCCAGCGCCTTGGCAGTCGCCAGCAACTCAGCATTGACCATCAGGTAGACCGCGCGGAACACCGACTGCCGGATATCGGCGCCGACAACCGCGCTGCCATGGCCTCGCATCAGAACGGCATGCTCCGCACCCAGCGCGACTGCCAGCGCCGCGCCCTTGTCCGCGTCGGTCACCAGCAGGTCGGTGTCGCCGAAGTCGTCCGCGATATCCCACACCGGCACTACCTCGCCGATCACTGCAGCAATATGGAAGACCGGGCGGAGCGGCTCGGAGGTCACCCCGAACGGGATGAGGCTGTGCGCATGGTTGTGGCAGATGGCGTTGACGTCGGGTCGCGCCTTGTAGATCTCGCCGTGGATAGGCCGTTCGGCGTATAGCGGGCGGCCTGCATCGTCGAGCGGCGCGCAGTCGAGTGTGAAGGTCACGATATCCTCGCGTGTGACTAGGGCCGGCGCCCGCGATCGCGCCATGAGAAAGCGACCGGAATCATCCGGGTCGCGCACGCTGACATGGCCGAACGCATCGAGCACGCGCCGATGGGCGAGGATGCGGTTGGCAACCACCAAATCGTTGATTGCGACATGGCGCGCGGGCGATGACATGAGGGTCACGCGACCACTCCAGCAGCAACCTGCGCGATACGGTGATCCTGCTCGTCGGTGCCTCCACTGACGCCGACTGCCCCTACGATCAGTCCCTCACGCACGAGAGGCACGCCGCCCCAGAGCAACTTGACCGCAGGGTCCGCTGCGAATACCGCGAGTCGCCGGGCGTCGGCTTCGACCATCTCACAGAAACGCTTGGTGTCGATTCCGAACGCGGCCGCAGTCTCGGCCTTCTTCTGGGCGACGTCGGCGGCCAACATGCGCGCGCCGTCCATCCGCTCAGCGGCAACCAGCATCCTCGCGTTATCGACGACGACGATGCTGCATGCGATCTCTGCCGTTGCCGCCTGTCCTGCGGCGATCACCCGGCGCGCATCGTCGAGCGAGAGCGTCACGCCGTGGCGCCCACGTCGAGCGAGACGCCCATGCCCTTGAGGAATCCGAGTTCGTCGCCCAGCCCCCAGAACTCGGACACCTTGCCATCCACAATCCGTGCGAAGACCGTCTCCACGAACTCCATCCTGCCATCACCCGAGGGCTCGCGCCCGAGGTAAGCGCTTTTCTGGGTACCGCGTACGGTGTAGCGCGTCACCACCGTGTCGCCTTCGCCGACCTGCTCGTCGATGATCGACTCCCAGTCGGGAAAGGCGGCGCGCAGCGCGCGCGTCGCGGCCTTGAAGGTTTCGAGCGCGCTGGCATCGGCCGCCCAGCCAGCGCCGGGGCGGAGCATCCTGGCTGACGTGCCAAGCGCCGTACGGCTATGTTTGAGCTGCGGGGAAAGCACTTCGTCGATGACCTCAAGCCTGCCACCATTGATGACCTCATCGTTAAGCCGGCGGATCAACGCCTTGTTGGCCTCGACGCTCATGCCGACGCTCCGATCAAGCCGACCTGTTTCATCATCAGCAGACGGTCCCAGTAGATGCGCACCTCGCGGATGAGTCCTGCATCGCCGTAGGTGAGATGCATCGCCCCCAGGATGTCGAAACGCTTGCCGGTTGGCGCAATCGCCTTGCCGGTCGCCGGATCGTGGAATTCGCCGGTCATGGTGCCCGTGACCCGCTCCCACGACGCCACGTCCCGGCCCTGGATCGTATGCCCCTGCAGTTCGAAACGAATGTCTGCATAGGATTTGAAAAGGCCGTCGAAGAAGCTTCCAAGCGCGTCCTTGTCGAGCGGCGTGGGATTCTGCGGCTGGTGCATCACCACATCGTCGGTGAACAATGCGGTGATGCGGTCGAGATCGTGGCTGTTCCAGGCGTCGATCCAGCGCTGCACATCCGCCGCAGTCACATCGCCATCGCTGGCTGGCGCCTCATGCCGGAACGCGACGGTGTAAGCCATGGGCTGGATATCTGCGAGGGCGCCCACGTCGGCCATCTGGCGGCCATAGTCAGAGTTGGCCTCGTTCGCGGCGTGGTTTGCGCCGAGCTGCTCGAGCCCCCCCGACCAGACCGAGAGGTTGACGACGCTCTTGCCATCGGCGGCGCGCAGAACCGTATCGGAGACATAGCCCGGATTTTTGCTCGACGTGCTGACGATACCGGCCTTGACCAGGTCGATCAGTCCATCGGCATCAGCGGGGTCGTGCAAGGTGAAGGTGTTCGTGACGTAGATGAGATCGGCGTTCTTCATGGCTGAGGCTCCTAAGGCCAGACCTGCAGGATCAATCGCGGTTACATGGGCGGGGGCGACGACGCGGTGGCGCGGTGGCCAAGCGACAGGTGATCGCGCCGCAGCCAGGCAATGGCAATGACCACCGCAAGCAGCACGACGGCACCGATCGGCGAGGTGTGGACGACAAACAGATGGGTGATCACCGCGCAGACCATGGTCGCCGCAAGCAGCACCGCCCCCCACGGCGCGGTGCGTGGCCCCAACAGAGCGACTCCGCCGGTGATTTCAACCGCAGCGGTGACGTAGCGAAACCACTGGCCAAGGCCAATCTGATCAAAGAGCTCGACCATCATCGGCACGCCCGCGAGCTTGGCTACCGCAGAGGCAAGGAAGGCGGCTGCGGCGAACAATTGCAGGACCCATGTAACAACGGTCAACCATCGCGGCACCTTGTTATTCGTCATTGCCAGCTCCCAACATATGATCAGAAATAAAGATAATCACCTTTTCTGACAAATTCAAGCCAGCGCGAAAGTACCGCAGCTTTGCAGCGGCTAACCACGGCAAGCGCGCAACCGGCGTAGACCGTCTAGGCCCGCGGCATGACCGTGCGCGAGATCCAGAAACATCGGGAGGAGATGCAGGGCGACGAGATCTCGCGCAGCCTGATCTCGACGGCCAGCAACGAGAAGATCGACGAGGTCAAGAAATGGCAGGCGCGGCCGCTGGATCCGATAGTCCCGATCGTCTACCTCGCGTCGTGCTTCATCCTGTGCGAACCATTGCTTGATTCACCGAACCGCTATTTTTTTGGATTTCAAAGAAATTTACGTGCGTTACCTATTCGGAAGCACTAAAGCTGGCCTGCATCCGCATGAAGGTGCACGTCAAAGCTGCCTACTTGGCGGTGTGCTTGACCAGGACCGGCGAGAAGGAGGTGCTGGGTCTGTGGCTGGCCCAGACCGAGGGTGCAAATCTTGATCCGGTGACACCGACTCTATATCGCCGGATTCACACCCTGATCGATCAAACGTACCACCGTCGCGTTCTCCGTATCAGCCGCTCGCTGAAAGCCACCGGATGGCCGCTTCAAGCGTGGCATCGCTATTACCCACATCGGCAGCGACAGGCTCGTCTGGCACCAGACTCGCGCCATCGCCATGGCCGTTGCGATCCAGCATGATGACCGTGGTCAGAGCGATCGCCGCCCCATCTGGCAGACCGACAACGCCGTTGCCTGTGGAAAGTCCGGCGGTGGGTTGACCGAAGAAGCGGGTATTCGGGCGGCCATGAAAAGACAAGGCGGTCGCTTCACCTGAACTGGCTGTTTTCGGCCCGATCAAAACCGCTACCGACACATCACGCAAATCGACATTCGTCTTGGGTCGCGATTTCACGGGCACCTGCCAAGGCGTGCGCACACCATGACGATCCTGAAACGAGCCAAGCACATCATCCCCAAGCATCGACGACAATGCGGCGATCATCGGATACATGTTGCCACCGGCGTTGCTGCGCAGATCAACGACCCAGCCACGCTGCGCATCCGAAGACGTCTTGGCAATCTCATCCGCCACCGTCTGTGTGAATGCACGCACGCGCTTGTCGTGATTTCCGCTGAAGCCGGGCATGCTGACATACCCGATACCACTACCAAGCGCCTTCACAACGACGTTCTCGGTCGGCATACCTTGAACCGAACCCTGCCGCGCCACAACCGGCGGGACCAAGTGACTGTGTCTGTCCTCCAGGAGCATCAGCATCTGCTGGATTGCGGGATACGCATCGCGGCCATTGCGGATATCTGCATGCTCCGCACGCAATTTCGGCTCAACACTCGCCCAATCGATCTTGTCGGCGTTCAACGCATGGGTCTTGATGGCCCTGATCGCGGCATCCAGCGTCGCCGGCCCCATGCCATCCGGCTTCACAGGTTTCGGTGCACGGGCCTCAAGGAGCATGCGCTTCGCGCGGATTGCTCCGGCCCCATGCATGGCACTGCCGAAGGACAGGCTGACCGCCGTTTCCGGCACCGTAATAAACACTTCGCGATACTGCGCACCTTCACCCGAAATAACAGGGGCCTCCTGGGAATTCATGAAGGCGATCGATTTCCCGGCGTTGCCATCAGCACGCAGCCAGATCAAACCGGTATGCGCATCGCCCCGTGCTTCAAGCGTGGCTGACAACACGACCTGCTGGCCGCGATACGGCATGGCGTCAAGCGTCTGGCCCGCGCCACCAAAACCGTTGCCCAACGCCTCGTCGCGAACGACCCGGACATCCGCACCCCGTTTGGAAAGCGGATCACCGCCGCCCTCCAACCGATAGCCAGCCCCTGCATTGATCGTCACCCAGGGCTGTGCATTCTGCGGGCGTTGCTGTTGATGCGATTGTTCGTCGGCCCGCTGATTAGATGACTGTGCAGGGTGATCCGGCACCTGTGCCGAAACTGCCGCCGATAAGAAAAGTGCGCCAGACATGGCAGCACATACTGGACGGAATAGTGACGATGAAATCGACAGCATGAATTCTCCATGACGCAGAAGGCGCGCGAAGAGCAAGATGCGTCGACTGCTCTGAATGACAAAGCAACCGCCGGTTCCGATGACATTTATTTCATCGATAACGCCCAAGATGGGCCCTATCAGATCCTTTGTCACAGCTGCTGAAACCCCGTTTACTCCACTGTCACCGACTTCGCCAAATTACGCGGCTTATCCACATCCGTGCCGCGAGCGAGCGCGGCGTGATACGCAAGCAACTGCACCGGGATCGCATGCACGATCGGCGAGAGCACGCCGACATGACGCGGCGTACGGATCACATGCACGCCTTCGGATTCGGTGAAATGGCTGTCGGCATCGGCGAACACATACATCTCACCGCCACGGGCACGCACTTCCTGGATATTGGATTTCACTTTTTCCAGCAAGGCATCCTTGGGCGCGATCACGACCACCGGCATCTGCGCATCGACCAGCGCCAGCGGACCATGCTTGAGCTCACCCGCCGGATACGCCTCTGCGTGGATGTAGGAAATTTCCTTGAGCTTCAACGCGCCTTCGAGCGCGATCGGGTAGTGGATACCGCGACCGAGGAACAATGCGTGCTGCTTCGGCGCGAAACGGTCGGACCACACTGCGATCTGCGGTTCGAGATTCAAGGCGTGCTGCACGCTACCCGGCAGATGACGCAGTGCGTCCAGCAGTTCCGCTTCTTGTTCTTCCGAGAGTTTGCCCTGCGCCTTGGCCACCGTCGCAGTCAGCACGAACAACGCCACCAACTGGGTGGTGAAGGCTTTGGTCGACGCGACACCGATTTCGGCACCGGCACGGGTGTAGAACACCAGTTTGCTGGCACGCGGAATCGCGCTCTCGGGCACGTTGCAGATCGACAGCGTCTTGTCGTGGCCCAGCGACTTGGCGTATTTCAACGCTTCCATCGTGTCGAGGGTTTCGCCCGACTGCGAAATGGTGACGATCAACTGACGCGGATTGGCCACGACCTTGCGATAGCGGTATTCGCTGGCGATCTCGACGTTGCACGGCAGGCCGGTGATGGCCTCGAACCAGTAACGCGCGGTCAGTCCGGCGTAATAGCTGGTGCCGCAGGCGAGGATCTGCAGGCCTTCGATGTCGCGCAAAATCACGTCGGCGTCTTTGCCGAACAGCTCGGGCGTGAAGCTGCCGCAATCGATGATCGCCTCGATGGTATCGGCGATCGCGCGCGGCTGCTCGTGGATTTCCTTCTGCATGAAATGGCGATACGGGCCGAGTTCGAGCGAGGCCAGCGACACATCGGAAACATGTACATCGCGCTGGATTTCGACATCATCGGCATCGAAGATCCTGACGCCAGTGCGGGTCACATCGACGGTATCGCCCTCTTCGAGGAAGATCACGCGACGCGTGGCCTGGATGATCGCCGAGACATCGGACGCGATGAAATTCTCGCCTTCGCCCAGACCGATCAGCAGCGGGCAGCCCATGCGCGCGCAGACCATCCGCTCGGGTTCCTTGCGGCTGACCACGGCAAGCGCGTACGCACCGTCGAGTTCCTTCACCGCGTGCTGCAGCGCAACCAGCAGGTCGTGGCCCTGGGTGAGGTGGTAATGGATCAGGTGGGCGATGACTTCGGTATCGGTCTGCGATTCGAAGGTGTAACCCAGGCTCAGCAGGCGTTCGCGCTGCGCTTCATGGTTCTCGATGATGCCGTTGTGCACCAGCGCCACGCCGTGGCTGATGTGCGGATGCGCATTGCCTTCGGTCACGCCACCATGCGTGGCCCAGCGGGTATGACCGATGCCGAGGTCGGCGTGAAAATGTTCGCTGGTCGCTGCATTTTCCATCTCCGCAACGCGACCGGTGCGACGCACGCGGCGGATATCGTGCTCTTGTCCGGCATTGCCGCCGACGATTGCGATGCCGGCCGAATCGTAACCGCGATATTCAAGGCGTTTGAGGCCTTCGATCAGTACCGGAACCACATCGCGATTCGCGATCGCACCAACAATGCCGCACATGTGCACACCCCTGAATGAGTCTGCGTAGTGTAACGGCGAAAGCCCGAAAGAACGTCCGCGCGGACGCGTCCGGGCAGGATACGGACAGTTGTTGTTCAATCAAAAATCGATGCAAAACAAACGCTTGCATCGGGCATGTGGTTTGCTGCTGGTCTGCGGCTGCCGTCAGCCGGCGATTCCGCCTTCCGAAGGAAACATCGCCGTGAACCGACCCGCCACGGCATTGATTCACCCCATCGCCCGCTGTGCACGTCCGGGTCCGTCGCGCTCGAAGTGGCTGGCAACGATCACGGTCGACAGCAGCCCTCGGGACCATGACCACACGCATGTAATGCACGCGAATCCGGTGACCGATATGCCGCGCCGGCGGAAACGACAGGTCGACTCAACCGAACAACGCACGCACCCGGAGCCGATGCGTTTCAGGCACGCCCAGGCATTCCCGACCTTGCCCGACGCCGGCATCGCCTGGACGAAGCGTCCGCGCGTCCGCGACCGACCCGTCCGCGGACACATTGTCCGCCCATAAATACCATTGAAAACAGATAGATAGAGATGGCACGGCATTTGCTTTATTCAGGCTGCGGGGCGCGTTGTCCCGCTCCGAAGCTCCCTCCCACCTCCCCCCCGGAGTCCGCCATGAGCCAGTCCACCGTGAATCCAGGCATGAACCCATTCGTTGCGGGCGTCTTCACGCCCAACTGGTCCGCCGACGACCTGGTCGCCGCTTTCCCGCGCACGATGCCGCCCTTGCGCACCTTCTCGTTCCAGGTGCCCGCGAACGCGACCGAACTGCACCGCCCGC
>JBGSID010000233.1:0-12799 GCA_041751895.1 Lysobacteraceae bacterium
TGGAACTGCAGGCCGCGCCCGCGCTGCTGCCATTCGGTGCTGGCGCCGAGCATCGGCACGCTCGGCAGGAAGAAGCGGTATTGCTCTCGCAACAGCGAAGGCATCGGGGTGTTGAGCACGCCGATCCCGTTGTCCAGCGACCAGCCGCCCTGCAGCGCCAGTCCGCGTTGCCAGAGCGTCGCGCTGCCGTGCCAGCGCGGGTCGGCGTTGCGTTGGCTGCCATCGCCACGGAACAGCAGCGCTTCAGCAGAGAGCGTGCCGAACTCGGCGGTTTCCCAGAATCCGCCGGCGGCGAGACCAACTTCGGTGATGTGTTCGCCACTGATACGGGCGCGATGCGCGAGCGCTTCGACATGTACCGCACGCGGTGGACCGTCGAGCGTGTCGTCGTCTTCGTCGATGGGGAGTGGCGCAAGCGCGTCTGCATCGATGATCCGGTCGCGATACACCGGCGTGTCGTCGCTCTGCGCACCCGGCTCCGCGAAGCCGGCGAACGGGTCATAGTTGGCATCGGGACCCGGGCCGAAATCGAGATTCGCCGCAGCGGTTTCGCCGATCACCAGCATCAACGCAAGCGCCAATGTGGTCGGTGCGATCCCCGACTTTCGCGATGCCGCCGCACAGACCCTCATCGCGACAGCGTGGTCTCGATGTCCAGACGCTGCTTGTCCGCGTCCAGACGTCCACGGATGCGCAGCGGGTAGACGATTGCCGGCATGTTGCCGTCACCGTCCTCCGCCTGCGGATACAGCACGATATCCCGCGTCGCGCCGACCATGATCGGGCCGTTGTCGGGGACCAGCACGATCTTCGTGCCTTTGGCGTCGATGCCGGCAAGATAACCTTCGAGACGGCCGTGCATGTTGCCGGTGTTGCGCACCCGCAGCGTCGGCAGTGGCTTGCCCTGTTGGTCCGCGATGTGTGTATCGAGGATTTCCAGTGCGGCGGCGGCATCGCCGATGGCGAGATAGACGATGACGCCGATCCGTCCGCTCAACGGCAACGGCATGCCTTCGCGCGGCGGCTGCGGCTCGCCTTCGATCAGGATCGCGAAGCTGCATTCGCCGACGGGTGCGTCCTTCGGTACCGCCACTTCGAAGCGATAGCGGCGTTTGCTGCCACTGGCGACCGCGATCTCCGCCGCTTCGATCCCGACCCAGGGACGACAGCTGTCGGCTGTCAGAGATTGCGTGAATTCGGGTGCCCCGGTCGAATCGAGTCTCCAGTCGGCGGTCTGCAAGGTGAAACGCGCGGTTTTTGCCGAAACGTTGGCGATCTCGATGACGTTGCGATAGGTCGCACCCGGTTTGGCGCGATCGACGAACCGTGGCGGGGAGATCACGGCTGCGAATTCCTGTGCGAAGGACGATCGCGGCATCAGCATCAGCGACGTGAGTACGGCCGTGAGGGCAGGGAGCAGTACGCGGCGGTTCATGGCTGCGGTTCCGGTTCGATTTCGAATGAAAACGCCAGCGATTGCGGGCGAAGTACACGATCACCGTCGGCCTGCAGGGTCATGCGGAACGTATCCTCGATCCGGTTGGATTCGATCGGCCCGCTGTACACCAGCGTGCGCTCGCCATCCCGCAGTGTGCCTGCGAGCAAGGGGCCATCGGCGGTCCAACGTGCGGTGACCGGGCCTGATGGCATCGCCGGCAGTTTCTGATAGATGCGTGCCTGGCGACCGCGCCATGGCGACACATCAAGACGCACGCGTACCACGACCTGGCCGCTGATGGTCGAGGGTTGACCCGGGCGCGGCACCAGCGAGTCCCAGCGCATCGGCACCAGACCCGGTTGCAGCACTTCGCTGGCGCTGTCGTCGACCGGATAGCTCTGGGCCGCAGCGGGGACTGCCCAAGCCGTTGCGATGGCGATCGCCATAAGTAGCGTGTGTCGTGTCATGGCGTTGCGAGCGTATAGGTGGCGCGTGCGTTGTAGGTGCCTGCCGCGACGACTGCAGCGTTTGCATACGAGAAGCTGTGGCAGCTTTCGTTCCATTGATTTCGCAGCAGTGTCGCGAGTGTCTGTGTGCCGCCGGCGAACGTGCCGGCCGGGATCGGCTGGGCGCCAGCGTCGCCATTGCCGCTGCTGGTCCAGCTGATCTGGCTGATCGGAATGGTGTCGCCGCCGGCGCTGGTCAGCGTCGTTGGTGTCGTGACGCGCAGCGTTGCACTCTGATTGGCGGTGTTCGGCAATCTGAAAAATGCGGCGATATAGATCTGCCCGGCATTGCAGAATGTGAATCCGTCGTAGTCGCTGGTGACCCGGCCGTTGCCGGTCATGGCCTGGCTGGCGGCGTTGCCGATCACAGTGGCCGGCACGGTAACGGTGACCAGATTGACGGTGGAATTGGCGGCCGGCGTACCGCCAGCGTTGTAATTGCCGCCGTTGATCGTGCCGTCGCCCACGCGGAGATACGCGGCTTTTGTGCCAGTGCCGATGGTGACGGTGTAGGCGGATGCGTGACCGATGCCGGCCCATGCCAGCACGATCAGCATCGCCAGTGAAGACCCGATGCGGACAGCCGGGGCGCGGGTGAGACGCAATTCCATGGCGTATTCCTCTCGAACGAAGGGGCCGCCCGAACGGGCAGCCCCTTTGAAAAACACAGCGAGGCTGTCTTCGATTACGGCAGAGAAGCAGTATAGGTGACGCGGCCGTTGTTCACGTTGACGCCACCGTAGCTGCCGGCACCAACGAAGTTGCTGTTGCTGTAAGCGAACGACCAGTTGGCGGTGCGATTGACCACGCGCGTGCCGACGTTCGGGGTAACCGTGATCGCGGCGCTGGTGCCGCCGTCGATCAGGGTCGGGACGTTCAGGTTCGGATCCGAGCTGGTCGACAGGATTTCCGCGAACGAGATGTTCTCGCCAGCGCCGTCGTTCAGCTGGCCAAGCGTGGTGGCAGTGAGCGACACGTTGCCGTTGTTGCTCTGCAGCAGCACGGGCACGGCGCCGCCGTTGGTGCGGGCGATATCGGTGCCGTCACCGACGTTCGCGGCCGGAACCGTGAATTCGACGAGATCGACAGTGCCGCCGGCGCTGCCGACCTGGAAGCGGATGTATTTCGGAATCACGACCCGGAAGTCGAGTCGGGCGTTGGCGTTGAGCGCGCCGGCGCCTGTCTGGAAATCGGATTCGGCATGTGCGGGAAGAGCAGCGCCGAGCGTCAGGGCAATCATTGCCACGAGATGGAATTTGCGTTGGTTGAACATCGATTAGCGTACCTTTCGCGAGAGATGGCGGGAGGGATGGAGACCTGTTTTACGCAGTCTGGTCTCCTCCGTTACTGGAGGCTGCAGTCGGTAGTCAAGCACGAACTGTGCCAGCGCCTGGTATTCCGGGAGGCGAAAAAAAAGCGTGACGGTCATCGTGGATGGGGGTGATGGCCATCTTGCTTTTCATGTGGCCAATCATCTTGGTCGATGCTGGAGTGAGGTGCCGATTGACGCAGCATGTCGTTCATGTGACTAGGCGCGTCAGATCCGCTCCCGCGATGGCGGGGATATAGCGTGTATTACGCAGCACTTTGCCGGGATTTCACTCGTGTTTTCAGCGACGCGGATTTCAGTCACGCTGCGGAGCAGTCACCGTTGGTCTGATGCATGCGCTGCCGCTGGAGGCTTGCCGTCAATGGCGAATCAGACCTTCAGCGTTGCGAGATCGCCCTTGGACTCAAGCCGCGCCCCCGGTCAGCTTCAACAACCGCAGTGCCTGTACCGCCGCAACGGCGGGCAATAGTGAATGACGATTCGAACCAAACTTCCAGGAATCAAACTTCCAGCGTTGCCAGATCGCCCTTTGTTTCCAGCCACATCTTGCGGTCACTGGCGCGCTTTTTCGCCAACAACATATCCATCAGCGCATGTGTTTCGGTACCACCGTCGACAGTGAGCTGCACCAGACGTCGCGTATCGGGATGGATCGCCGATTCGCGCAGCTGCTGCGGATTCATTTCGCCGAGGCCCTTGAAGCGGGTCACGTTGACCGCACCACCAAAGCCTTTCGTATTTGAGGCCTTCTCGCGCTCGATCTTCTCCAGCAGCAGGCGCTTTTCCTCTTCGTCCAACGCGTAGAACACCTGTTTGCCCACATCGACGCGGAACAGCGGCGGCATCGCGACGAAGATATTGCCGGCGACGACGAGTGCAGGGAAATGCTTGAGGAACAATGCCGACAGCAACGTCGCGATATGCAGGCCGTCGGAGTCGGCGTCGGCAAGAATCACCACTTTTCCGTAACGCAGGCCGCTGATGTCGTCCTTGCCGGGGTCGCAGCCGATCGCGACCGCGAGGTCATGGACTTCCTGCGACGCGAGCACACTGCCGGACGCGACTTCCCATGTATTCAGAATCTTGCCGCGCAACGGCAGGATCGCCTGGAAATCCTTGTCGCGCGCCTGTTTCGCCGAGCCGCCGGCGGAGTCGCCCTCGACCAGGAACAGTTCTGTACGCGAGAGATCCTGGCTGATGCAGTCGGCAAGCTTGCCCGGCAGCGCGGGCCCCTGTGTCACTTTCTTGCGGACGATCTGCTTTTCGGTTTTCAGTCGGGCAGCGGCGCGTTCGATCGCGAGCTGTGCGATCTTTTCGCCGAGTTCGGTGTGCGTGTTCAGCCACAGCGAGAATGCGTCGTGCGCAGCGCCTTCGACGAAGGCTGCGGCCTGCCGTGACGAGAGCCGCTCCTTGGTTTGCCCGCTGAACTGGGGGTCGGTCATCTTGATGCTGAGCACATAGGCCACACGATCCCACACGTCTTCCGGCGCGAGTTTCACGCCGCGCGGCAGCAGGTTCCGGAAATCGCAGAACTCGCGCAGTGCGTCCGTGAAGCCGGTACGCAGACCATTCACATGGGTGCCGTGCTGTGCAGTCGGAATCAGGTTGACGTAGCTTTCCTGCACCAGGTCGCCTTCCGAGATCCAGGCGGCGGCCCAGTCGACGACCTCGGAGTCCTTCTTCAGCTGGCCGACGAAGAGCTCGGGCGGCAGTGACTCGCTCGCGCCCAGCTCGCTTCTGAGATAGTCGCGCAGGCCGTCTTCGTAGAACCACTGATCTTTTTCGCCGCTTGCGGCATCGAGCAGGCTGACGGTCAGGCCGGGGCAGAGCACCGCCTTGGCGCGCAGCACATGGCGGAGATGGCGGAGATTGAACTTCGGCGTGTCAAAGTATTTTGGATCCGGCCAGAACCGCAGGCGTGTACCGGTGTTCTTCTTGCCGACGCTACCGACGATGTCCAGATCCGAGGCGCGGTCGCCGTCGCGGAACGCCATGCGGTATTCGTTGCCGTCGCGTTTGATGAACAGTTCGACCTGTTTCGACAGCGCATTGACCACACTGACGCCGACGCCGTGCAGGCCGCCGCTGAAGGTGTAGTTCTTGTTGCTAAACTTGCCGCCTGCGTGCAGTCGGGTGAGGATGAGTTCGACGCCGGGAATTTTTTCCTCCGGATGGATGTCCACCGGCATGCCGCGGCCGTCGTCCGAGACTTCACAGCTGCCGTCGGTATGCAGCACCACTTCGATGCTGCGGGCGTGGCCGGCGAGGGCTTCGTCGACCGCGTTGTCGATGACTTCCTGCGCCAGATGGTTCGGGCGCGTGGTGTCGGTGTACATGCCCGGCCGGCGTTTGACCGGGTCCAGGCCGGAGAGAACTTCGATGTCTTCGGCGTTGTAACGACTGCTCATTGGCGTGATGCGGGTATCCGGACGGGCGTGCGCCGGAAGTGGCGACGCCAAGGCCGGCGAGCTTGGCGGCCCCGGGCTGCAGGGTCAAGTCATTCATGCAGGGAGAGGCTCGGGAGGCGGATTCATGGCCCAGTGGGCCGTTGGGCGTTATGGTTCATGCACTTAGCCGCCAGTCCAGCCGCTCTGCGGCGCAGAAGAGGCCAATGTCATGTCGATGTCCCGTTTCGCCCGTAACTCCCTCGTTGTTGCCGTCGCTCTGGGGCTGACCTCGGTTGCCGCAGCGGCGTTCGCCCAGTCGCAGGGTGCAACCAACGACCGCCAGTCTTCCGAAGATGCGGACAAGGCCAAGGCCGAAGCCGACAAGCGCGCTCAGGCCGAAGCCGGCGAGGCTGAGCGCAAGGCCGAGGCCCGCAAGCCAAAACGCGACCAGTCGAAGGACGACAAAGGCACCGGCCGTGAGCTTGAGGAAGAGGAAGACATCTGAGGCCAGCTTCCGCAGCTACGCGTGGATAACCTCGCATCAACCGACACCCCGGCTCTCCGGGGTGTTTCTTTTTTGTATTGAAAATAAAGACTTGCCTGATCCGTGTCGCCTCGCGGCCGACATCCCGGTAGACTACGGCTTTCCAGCGACCCGCTGCCGACATGACCTCCCCCAGCTCCGCCACACCCCTCGTCTTCGTCACCGGCGGCGTGGTGTCTTCACTCGGCAAAGGGATTGCCGCTGCCTCGCTCGCCGCGATTCTCGAAGCCCGTGGACTGCGGGTGACGATGATGAAACTCGACCCCTACATCAACGTCGATCCGGGCACGATGAGCCCGTTCCAGCACGGTGAGGTGTACGTCACCGACGATGGCGCCGAGACCGACCTCGATCTCGGCCACTACGAGCGCTACGTCAACACGCGTCTTTCCGGCAAGAATTCGATCACAACCGGCAAGATTTACGAAGCGGTGATCCGCAAGGAACGTCGTGGCGACTATCTCGGCGCCACCGTGCAGGTGATCCCGCACATCACCGACGAGATCAAGCGCTGCATCGATGCCGCCACCGAGGGTTTCGATGTGGCACTGGTCGAGATCGGCGGTACCGTCGGCGATATCGAATCGCTGCCATTCCTCGAAGCGATCCGCCAGATCCGCACTGAACGCGGTGCCGAGAAAGCGATGTTCATGCACCTGACACTGGTGCCATACATTGCCGCCGCCGGCGAGCTGAAGACCAAGCCGACCCAGCACTCGGTGAAGGAGCTGCGCTCCATCGGTATCCAGCCCGACGTGCTGTTGTGCCGCAGCGAACAACCGCTCCCAGATGGTGAGCGCCGCAAGATCGCGCTGTTCACCAATGTGTCTGAAAAAGCCGTGATCTCGGCGGTTGATCTGGACAATATCTACAAGATCCCGATGTGGCTGCATCAGCAGCAGCTCGACCAGATCGTGGTCGAACATCTGCACTTGCAGGGTAAGGCCGCCGCGACTGCCGATCTGTCCGAGTGGGAAGCGGTGGTAGATGCCTCCGAACACCCGATCGACGAAGTCACGATCGCAGTGGTCGGCAAGTACGTCGACCACAAGGATGCCTACAAGTCGGTTGCCGAGGCGCTGAAACATGGCGGTCTGCGCCAGCGCAGCCGGGTCACCCTGAAATGGCTGGAATCCGAGGATATCGAACGCGACGGCGCCGAGGCGTATCTGGCCGATGTCGATGGCATTCTCGTCCCGGGTGGTTTCGGTGATCGCGGGTTCGAGGGCAAAGTCCTCACCGCACGCTACGCACGCGAGCATGGCGTGCCGTATTTCGGCATCTGTTACGGCATGCAGGCGGCGGTAGTCGATTACGCCCGGAACATCCTGCATCTGGCCGACGCCAACAGCACCGAAAACGATCGCCAGAGCCAGCATCCCGTGATCGGTCTGATCACCGAGTGGCGCACCGCGACCGGCGAAGTCGAGCGTCGCACCGAAAAGAGCGATCTCGGCGGCACCATGCGGCTGGGCCTGCAGGAACAGCGCGTGAAGCCGGGCACCTTGGCGCACCGCATGTACGGCAAGGACGTGGTTGGCGAGCGTCATCGTCACCGCTACGAATTCAATAATTGCTACCGCACCCAGCTCGAAGATGCGGGCTTGGTGATTTCCGCCAAGTCGATGGATGACCTGCTGGTGGAAATGATCGAGCTGCCGCAATCGCAGCACCCGTGGTTTCTCGCATGTCAGGCGCACCCCGAGTTCCTGTCGACGCCGCGTCATGGGCATCCGCTGTTCATCGGCTTCATCCGTGCTGCGCGTGAGCGGAAAGCGGGCGGCAAACTGTTGAAGGAGGCGAGCGCGTGAACGATGATTTTTGTATGAGCGGCGCAAGTCGCGACCTCGTCATCACGATATCCGGCATGATCGCGGCTTGCGCCGCTCCTACAAAGGCAGGTCCATGAAACTCTGTGGTTTCGAGGTCGGTCTCGACCAACCGTTTTTCCTGATCGCCGGCCCCTGCGTGATCGAGTCCGAGCAGCTGCAGCTCGATGTCGCCGGGCAGCTGAAAGAGATTACGGATTCACTGGGGATTCCCTTCATCTTCAAGTCGAGTTTCGACAAGGCCAATCGCACATCCGGCAGCAGTTTTCGTGGCCCGGGCATGGAAGAAGGGCTACGCGTGCTGGCCGAAGTGAAACGCCAGATCGGCGTGCCTGTACTGACCGACGTACACGAATACACGCCGATGGATGAAGTAGCGAGCGTGGTCGACGTGCTGCAGACGCCCGCGTTCCTGGTGCGTCAGACCGATTTCATCAAGAAGGTCTGTGCCGCCGGTAAGCCGGTCAACATCAAGAAAGGCCAGTTCCTTTCGCCCTGGGACATGAAGCCGGTGGTCGAGAAAGCGAAGTCGACCGGCAACCACGACATCATGGTCTGCGAGCGTGGCGCCAGCTTCGGCTACAACAATCTGGTCAGCGACATGCGCAGTCTGTCGGTGATGCGTGACACCGGCTGCCCGGTGGTGTTCGACGCGACCCATTCCGTGCAGTTGCCGGGTGGGCAGGGCAACAGCAGCGGTGGGCAGCGCGAGTTCGTGCCCGTGCTGGCGCGCGCCGCCACCGCTGTTGGCATCGCAGGACTGTTCATGGAAACTCATCCCGATCCGAGCAAGGCGCTTTCAGATGGCCCGAATGCTTGGCCGCTCGGCAAGATGCGCGCGCTGCTGGAAACGCTGCAGGCGTTGGACGCAGTGACGAAACGCAGCGGTTTTCTCGAAATGTCGGCCCATGAATAGGCTGCGCGCCAGCGCACCGAAGTTCCGGGCCATTGCTTATCACGGTGCGCCAAGGCGCACCCCATGTCATCCACTCAAAAACAGACAGCCATGACCACGATCACGAAGATCCATGCCCGCGAAATCCTCGACAGTCGCGGCAATCCAACCCTCGAAGCCGAAGTCACCCTCGCCGACGGCAGTTTCGGCCGTGCGATGGTGCCGTCCGGTGCATCGACGGGAACCAAGGAAGCGGTTGAACTGCGCGATGGCGACAAGACCCGCTACATGGGCAAGGGCGTCCTCAAAGCGGTCGGCAACGTCAACGGCACCATCGCGCAGGCGGTCACCGGTCTGGATGCCGCCGATCAGGCCGGTCTGGACAAGCGTCTGATCGATCTCGACGGTACCGAGAACAAGGGGCGTCTTGGCGCGAATGCACTGCTCGGCGTGTCGATGGCCGCCGCGCATGCGGTCGCCGCGTCGCGCAAGCAGGCGCTGTGGCAATACCTCGCGAATGGTCGTGACGTTTCGCTGCCGGTGCCGATGATGAACATCATCAACGGCGGCGCGCATGCCGATAACAACGTCGACCTGCAGGAATTCATGGTGTTGCCGGTCGGCTTCGATTCGTTTTCGGAAGCGCTGCGCTGCGGCACCGAAATCTTCCACTCGCTGAAGTCGGTGCTGAAAGGTCGCGGCCTGAGTACCTCGGTCGGCGATGAAGGTGGTTTCGCGCCCGATCTGCGCAGTAATGCCGAAGCGCTGGACACCATTCTCGAAGCGATCGGCAAGGCCGGCTACAAGGCCGGAGAAGACGTGCTGCTCGGCCTCGATGTCGCTTCCAGCGAGTTCTATGACAATGGCAAGTATCACCTCACCGGGGAAGGCAAGCGCCTGACCAGCGAACAGTTCGTCGACTTCCTCGCCGACTGGTCGAGGCAGTATCCGATCGTGTCGATCGAGGACGGTATGGCCGAAGACGACTGGGCCGGTTGGAAGCTGTTGACCGAGCGCATCAGCGACAAGGTGCAGTTGGTCGGCGATGACCTGTTCGTGACCAATCCGAAGATCTTCCGTGAAGGTATCGACCAGGGCGTCGCCAACGCGATCCTGATCAAGGTCAACCAGATCGGCACCTTGACCGAGACGCTGGAAGCGATTGCGATGGCGCATGCCGCGAAATATGCGGCCATCGTCTCGCACCGTTCCGGCGAGACCGAAGACACCACGATCGCCGACATCGCGGTTGCGACCACCGCGACCCAGATCAAGACCGGCTCGTTGTGCCGCAGCGATCGTGTCGCCAAATACAACCAGTTGCTCCGCATCGAACAGCAGCTCGGCAGCACTGCGAAATATGCCGGACGTGCTGCATTCGTGTCCTTGAATCGCGATTGAGGCACCGCTGATGGCCGATGGCAGGCGCGCGCTGCGGATGCTTGCACTGATGCTGTTCACGCTGTTGGCGTGGCTGCAGTATCGGCTGTGGTTCGGTGAGGGCGGTGCGGTGGCAACGTCTTCGCTGCAGAGTAATGTCGAGCGTCAGGCGATGGAGAACCATGGCCTGCAACAGCGCAACGAACTCCTGGTCGCGGAGGTGGAAAACCTCAAGTCGGGTGAGTCGGCCGTGGAGGAGCGTGCGCGCAGCGAACTGGGCATGATCCAGCCAGGTGAGACGTTCTATCGCGTGGTCGAGGCCCAGGCGCCGGTCGAAACCGCTGAGGATCAACCGCTGGATGAGGCCACGGATCCACAGGAGTTGCCGTGACCTGGGTGGTGGTGCCTGCGGCGGGCCGCGGTACCCGTTTCGGGAGTGAATTGCCGAAGCAGTATCTCGAAGTGGCCGGGCGGCCATTGATCGCCTACACCCTGAATGCGCTGCTATCGCATCCATCGGTCAGTGGCGCGATGGTGGTGCTGGCGGAAGATGATCGCCACTGGCATGGCTGGGAGTCGTTGGCCGGCAAACCGGTCATGACCTGTACCGGTGGCGACGAGCGCGCCGATTCGGTCTTGGCGGGCGTATCGGCGTTGCCCGACACGGTGCGTGCCGATGCTTTCGTGCTGGTCCACGACGCGGCGCGGCCGAATCTTTCGCATGCCGACCTCGACCGCCTGCTCGATATCGGCGGCAGCGATCCTGTCGGCGCGATTCTCGCCGCGCCCGTGCGCGATACGTTGAAGCGTGCCGGCGACGACGGCGGTATCGACTGCACCGAACCACGTGAGCGGCTATGGCGTGCCTTCACCCCGCAGTTGTTCCGGCGGATGCAATTGAGCCGTGCGCTGCAGGCCGCGCATGCGGCAGGCATCGTCATTACCGATGAATCGATGGCGATGGAGCGGCACGGCCTCCGACCGATGTTGGTCGAGGGCCGCGAGGACAATTTCAAGATCACCACGCAGGCCGATCTGGCGCGATTCGAATTCGTGCTCGCGCAGCGGCGGCGGTAGGCGCAGCTTTCGTTGCGACTTTCCATCGACGATTTCGCGGCCAAAACCGTTCCTGCAAGTCACATCTACACGTCGCTTCTACAAACCACTCCTACCAGCCACTCCTACCAGGTGCTGTGAATCCATGACGCAATCCGCTTCCATCCGTATCGGCCAGGGTTTCGATGTCCATGCTTTCGGCGAAGGCGATCACGTCATGCTCGGCGGTGTGCGCGTTCCGCACACGCAGGGCATCGTCGCGCATAGCGACGGCGACGTGGTGTTGCATGCGCTATGCGACGCATTGCTTGGCGCGCTGGCATTCGGCGACATCGGCAAGCATTTTCCGCCGTCGGATCCGCAGTGGAAGGACGTGGACAGCCGAACATTCGTGCGTCACTGCGATCATCTCATCCGTCATCGCGGCTGGATGGTGGGCAATGTCGATATCACCGTGATCTGCCAACGGCCGAAGGTCGGCCCGCACGCGGAAGCGATGCGGCGCATGATTGCGCTGGATCTCGGCATTGAGTTCGACGCGGTCAGCGTCAAGGCCACCACCACCGAAACGCTGGGATTTACCGGGCGCGGCGAAGGCATCGCGGCGCAGGCGGTTTGTCTGTTGGTCAACACATGAGCACGCAGACGTGAGCGGCGTCGTGCAACCGCATGCGCACGGCGATGCGGTCCTGGTCGCATGCATCCGCAGCGTGCCGGAAGACTTCAGCGTCGAGGAAATCGACGCCTTCGAGGCCAGCGGTGCGGGTGAACATCTGCTGCTGACAGTCGAGAAGCGCGGCATGAACACCGCGTTCGCCGCCAAGCGCATCGCCGCGTGGGCCGGTGTCGCCGAATCCGCGATCGGATATGCCGGGCTCAAGGACCGCCACGCGCTGACGCGACAGCGATTCAGCGTCTGGATTCCGAAAAAGATCGCGCCCGACATTGACTCTTTGCAGTCCGACGATCTTCGTGTGCTCGACGCGCAGTGGCATGCGCGCAAGCTGCCGCGCGGCGCGCTCGCCGGAAACCGGTTCGTGTTGACGCTGCGCGATGTTGAAGGTGATCCCCGTGCGATCGAAACCCGGTTGCAGGCGATCGCCGCGCGCGGCGTTCCCAATTATTTCGGTGAGCAGCGATTCGGACGTGGCGGCGACAACGTGTCGAAAGCGCTGTCGATGTTTGCCGGCCGTCGTGTTCCACGAGAAGAGCGCGGTCATCTGCTGTCGGCCGCGCGTTCCGAACTGTTCAATCGTGTGCTCGCCGCCCGCGTAGCCGACGACTGTTGGGATCGCGGTCTGGACGGTGAAGTCTGGGTGCTCGACGGCAGCCGCAGCGTCTTCGGTCCGGAGCCGTGGAGCGAAGTGCTTGCCGGGCGGCTGGCGGCTTTCGACATCCATCCCAGCGGCCCGCTGTGGGGGCGCGGCGAACTGC
>JBGSID010000234.1:0-1505 GCA_041751895.1 Lysobacteraceae bacterium
CCGCGCGCTGTCGCGAACGCCCGACGCGCTGCGTCGGGCCGGGGCGAAGCCAGCGACGGGGGGGCACGTCATTGCCCGCCGTCGCGAACGCATGATGCGTTCAGCCGAAGAGCATTTGCAGAATGCCGTAGACCACCATTCCCGATCCGATGAAGAAGAACCAGATCATGTTGATCGGCATCGGGATCGGCATGCCGATCAGCACCTGCAGAATCGACAGCAGGAGCAACCCGGCAAGGATCGCAAGCCCCGTCAATGCGATGCCGATGCCTTTCTTGCGCAGATGCTTCTTCGCTGGCCTGCGGCTGCGCTTGACGATCTCCATCGCGAGCGGCGCCGGGCAACCGATGTGCTTCAGGTGTGCGAGGACCTTCTCTTCGGATGTGCGCTCGCCGAGCAGCGCTTGCGCCTGCTGCTCCCAACTCGCGATTTTTTCCGGTGTCGGTGGTGGTCTGCTCACACTGTCACGCGTGCCAGCCAGCGTTCTATGCTCGCGCGATCGCGGGCGCGCAGCAGCGTGGCGGAGCGGGCGCGCAACGATGAGAGATCGAGTCCACGGACAGCGCGACGCAGTTCGAGCAAGGTGCCCGGATGCAGGCTGAATTCTTCCAGACCCAGTGCCAGCAGCACCGGCGCGAACATCGGATCGCCGGCGATCTCGCCACAGACTGCAACCGGTTTGCCGTGCGCACGCGCGGCGCGGATCACGCCGTGGATGAGGCGCAGTACGGCAGGATGCAGCGGCGAATAGAGGTCGCCCAGGGCATCGTTGGTGCGGTCGGCGGCGAGCAGGTACTGCACCAGATCGTTGGTGCCGATCGACAGGAAATCGGTGTCGTCGATGAAGGTCTGCAGCGCGATGGCAGCCGAGGGTACTTCGATCATCGCGCCCAGCGGCACCGTGTCGGCGATGGCACAGCCTTCACTGCGTAGTTCGCGCTGCACATCGGTCATCAGCGTGCGGACCGCGATCATCTCTTCGCGGCCGCTGACCATGGGCACCAGCACCCGCAGCGGGCCGTAGGCACTGGCGCGCAGGATCGCACGCAGCTGGGTGCGGAACAGGTCCGGACGCGACAGTGACAGCCGCACGCCGCGCAGGCCGAGTGCCGGATTCGGTTCGCCGGTCAATGCGAGGCCGCTGCTGTCGGCCTTGTCTGCGCCGATGTCGAGCGTCCGGATGGTGACGGTGCGTCCCGTCATGCCCAGCACCAGATCGCGGTAGGTGCGGAACTGCTCGTCTTCGTCCGGCAGCGTGTGGCGCAGATCGGCCGGGCGATGCATGAACAGGAATTCGGTGCGGTACAGGCCGACGCCGGCAGCGCCGAGTGCATGCGCCTCGGCGACGTCTTCGCGCGATTCGGCGTTGGCCCACAGTTTGATGTCGACGCCATCGAGGGTACGTGTCGGTTCGCGGCGCAGGCGATGCAGTTGCTTGCGCTCGCGCGCGTACTCCTGCACCCGCGCGCGATGCTCGCGCAGGTCGTCGGCATTGGGTTCGAGAA
>JBGSID010000235.1:0-11480 GCA_041751895.1 Lysobacteraceae bacterium
CGCGCTGCCTGCGCCGGATGGTGCGGCATTCGCGCAGCGCGCGTACGAAGCGCCCGAGGGCGAGATCGAGATCGCGCTGGCGCAGATCTGGAGCGAACTGCTGCGGGTGGAGAAGGTCGGTCGCCACGACAACTTCTTCGATCTCGGCGGACATTCGCTGTTGATTGCCCGTCTGATCGAGGTATCGCGTCGGCGCGGGCTGATCATGGATTTGCGGCAAGTCTTCGATGCGCCGACGCTCGCAGGTCTTGCTGCGGTCGTCACTCTCGGCGAGCTGAGTATGGAAACGCAGACCCATTTGATACCGTTCCGCATCGCCGGATCCCGGTCGCCGCTGTTCTGTTTCCATGAAGGGTTCGGTAGCGTGCTGGCGTACGAACGACTGGCACGTTTCATCGACAACGACGTTCCTGTCTACGGCATAGAAGCCCGGTCGATGCACGAGGATCCGCCGATCTACCGGTCGCTCGTCGACATGGCGCGCGACTACCTACAACTGGTCATGGCCGTGCAGCCCGTCGGGCCTTACCGCCTCGCCGGATGGTCGGGCGGCGGCCTGGTGGCCTACGAGGTCGCCCACCTGTTGCTGCAGCGCGGCGAAACGGTGGACTACCTCGGAATGATCGACACCTACAAACTCATGCCGGAAGAGATGGAGGGAGACATCGCCGAGACGAAGCATTACCTGATCCGCACGCTCCAGTACGTACGCCCGGATTTGTCGGCGGAGATCTTGAGAGGGTTGCTCGCTTTCGATGATCTCGATGCGATGGTGGGCGAATGCCATCGCAACGGCTGGCTGCGGCCGGAGGTGACCGGTCACGAAATGGATCGGCGTTTCCAGGTCGCCAATGACATCGGGCGTGCCTGTGTCGAGTACTCTCCGCCATTGCTCGCGCTGGACGTCGAACTGTTCAGCGCACAAGAACCCGCCCGCACCGACCGGAGCAACGGCTGGTCTGCGTTCCTGGGGCCGCGTCTGAAGATTGTCGAAGTGGGAGGCTCCCATATGTCGATGATGCAGGACGAGGTTTTGATTGCCCGGATCGCCGACCCCATGAACCAGTCGCTATGCGGCACCCGCGCCGCGGCGCACCGTCCAGAACCGACGGTCTCGCCCAGCGCCGATCTTTCTCTCTCCTAAGGACAGGTATGACACCGAAAAACTTCAAGTCGCTCGCACCGGGAATCCGCAGCATTCCACTGATCAATTCGTGGTTTGCGCACATGTATCTGGTCGCGCCGTCGACGTTCGGGCACTACACGCGCTACCACCTCGACCTGCTCGATTCCTTCGTCGACGATCCGTCGCAGCACCTGGAGTCCATCAAGATTCCCGAACTCATCGGCGGCCCCTTCATCAACTACACCGGCGACCCCGCCGACATGGCGAAGTTCCGTGACCTCACCCGCGAGCGCTGCAGCACCCAGCTGCGCGGCGCGGATGCGATCAATGCGATGTATCAGATGATCCTGGCGCAAGCCAAGGGCTCGGGCGTACCGGGGTTGTATGCGCAGATCGACGAGCTGATCCGGCATGGCGTCGAGCTGTCCTACGACGTCTGCAAGCAGCCGGTCGCGCGCATCATCGAAAAAGTGCTGTACGACAGCCCGCTTTACGACACGTCCCTGCAGACCTGCATTCTCGAGAAGGCCACATACGAGCCGCGCACCTTCGTGCTGAGTACGCCGCAGATCCAGCGGCAGCCTGCTTCCGTGGAGCTCCGCCTGCCGTTCGGTGACGCACTGTGGAACCACATGAGCAGCGGCAAGCACGACATCGGCGAGTTGCTTGAAATGCTGCGGCCCCACATCGATGATCCGGCGCGGGAGATGCCCTTCCTGGAAGGGATGTTCATCGATCATCCGTCCAGACCCGACACCGACGACCTGTCCGCCGGCAAGGTGCGCGTGCGCTATTTCGGCCATGCCTGCGTGCTGATGGAATGTGCTGGCGTGAGCGTGCTCGTTGATCCGCTGATCAGCTATCCCGGTGAATCCACGCTCGATCACTTCACCTTCGACGATTTGCCTGCGCGCATCGACTATGTGCTGATCACCCATCCGCACCAGGATCATGTCGTGCTCGAGACGCTGCTGCGCCTGCGCAACAAGGTCGATCATGTCGTGGTCGGGCGGGCCGGTGGCGGCCACTTGCCGGACGTGTCGCTCAAGCTGATGTTGAATCACTGCGGTTTCGACCAGGTGATCGAGCTCGGCGAGTACGACACGATCGACTTCGAAGGCGGCCGCATCATCGGTGCGCCGTTCTATGGTGAGCATGCCGACCTGGATATCCGCTCGAAACTGGCATTTGGCGTGCAGATGCACGACGTGAACTGCCTGTTCTTCGCCGACTCCAATCCGCCCATGGCGGAGTTCTACGAGCCGTTGAAGAAGATGATGCCGCGCATCGATTGCCTGTTCCTCGGCATGGAGTGCGTGGGTGCACCCGCGACCTGGCTGTATGGGCCGCTGTTGCAGAAGATGCTGACGCGCGGTGAAGACCAGTCACGCCGGCTCGACGGTTGCGATGCCGCCAGGGCGCTGGAGATGCATCGTTTCTTCGACCCCGAGTACATCTTCGTCTACGCGATGGGCGCGGAACCGTGGCTGACACATATCACCAGCATCCTGTATTCCGAGGAGTTGCCCCAGTTCAAGGAGGCAAGGATCCTGGAGTCGACCGTGCGTTCGCAGGGCCGTCAAGCGGAAGTTCTTTATGGAAAGAGGGAGTTGGTGCTGTGAATGCCCCCCGTTCGTCCCTGGGTACGCTGTGGCGGCTCCTGCGCATGGCCAAACCCTCCGGCCTTCTGCTGGCCGTAGCCGCTGGAATGACCCTCGTGTCCGTCGCGGGCACGCTCGCCTTTCCGGTATTGACCAAGCAACTGGTCGACGAACTCACGAAGGGGTCCGTCGCTTCCACCAACATCATGCTGCTGGCGTCGGTGATGCTGGCCACCACGGCGGCTTCCGCGGTGTCGGCCTACCTGTTGAGCCGCGTCGGCTACGATCTGATCGCGACATTGCGCACCCTGTTGATCGACAAGCTGCTCAGACTGCCAGTGGCATCGTTCGACAAGGAAAGCACCGGCGAGCGGGTCAGCCGCGTGCTCAACGACTGTCAGTCGATCTCGGAACTGGCGACACGGCAGGCGATCAATCTGTTCAGTGGCGTGCTGGTACTCCTGGGCTCGATCACGGTGCTGCTGTTTCTGGATGTCTGGCTCACGCTGACGGTGCTTGCTTGCATCGTGCTGGCCTTCGGTGTGGTGATTCCCTTGGTGGCCTTGCTGGAAAAGCTGGCGCTCAGCACTCAGGACCGCACCGCGAAGCTGGGCGGCATCCTCACCCATGTCCTGTCCGAGATCCGCCTGGTGAAGGCATTCACGGCCGAGACCCGCGAACGTGAGCGCAGCCGCCACGAGATCCAGGACATCCGGCGGCTCGGTGTCCAGGTGGCGAAGATCAGCGCAGTGCTCGCCCCACTGATCAGCATGTCGCTGACGGCGGCGATCCTGGTCATTCTCATCTACGGCAGTACGCGGGTGAACAATGGCAGCATCAGCATCGGCACACTCACCGCTTTCATCCTCTACATCTTCAATGTCGCCGTTCCGCTGATCCAGCTGACCACCTTCCTTGAAGAGCTGCAGAAAGCCAGGGGAGCGTCCACGCGGATCGCCGGATTGCTTCAGGAGGGAGAAGAGACCGCCGATGGCGTTGCGTTGGAGAGTACCCACGCAGCGCTGGAGTTTCGCGACGTGTCATTCAGTTATCCCGGTCGCGAATCAAAGGTATTGCATGGGATCAACCTCGTGTTTGAACCGGGAACGACCAGCGCACTCGTGGGTGCCAGTGGCAATGGCAAGACCACGGTCCTGTCGTTGATCGAGCGCTTCTACACGTCGACCGATGGCGTCATCCTCTACGGTGGCAAGCCGATCGGAGATTTCGCGCTGGCCGCCTGGCGAGAGCGCATCGGCTACGTGGCACAGAGTGCTCCGATCATGCCGGGCACCGTGCGCGACAACATCCTCTACGGTTTGAACGGAGATTTCCCCGACGAGATGGTGTGCATGGCGGCCGAAAAAGCCGGGGCATTGGCGTTCATCGAGCAGATGCCGCAGGGTCTGGACACCATCCTGAGCGAGCAGGGCGCAAACCTTTCGGGAGGGCAGCGGCAACGGATCGCGATCGCGCGCATGTTCCTGCGCAACCCGGACATCCTGATTCTCGACGAAGCCACCTCAAGCCTGGATAGCGAGACCGAACACCAGGTGAAGTTGGCGCTGGAATCGTTGATGGAGGGGCGCACGAATATCGTGGTCGCTCATCGCTTGGCGACGGTCATTCACGCCGATCGAATCTACTTCCTCGAAGGCGGACGGATCTCGGGTTCCGGCAGCCATGAAGAGCTGCTGACCTCGCATTCCCACTACGCACGCCTGGTGGCGCGCCAATTCCGCAAACCGACCAGAGAAACAGAGACCGAGACAGAGGCCGTGGCCGAGCTGCTGGTCGAAGCCGATGCGGTTTGATCTTCGCCTCTCAGTCGCGACACTTGCCCCCGTGTGGGAATTGAGCTGAAACAATGGAATGTTTGCAGATATTGCATGGTCGGAATGGGCCAAATGATGGCGCACATGAAGAGCACTAAGACCTTGCGCGATGAAGCCCAGCCGCCTTGCCATGCGAATCGACTCGGGAGCTGGTGGCCACATCTGATCCGCCGATCGAGTTTGTCCCGTTCCCTCCACGCCCTGGCGACACCGGGTTGGGTGATGTTCGCCGTGCTCCTGTTCAATCTGAGTGCATGCAGCGAGCCCGTGGAGACGGCGCTTGCGCCCAGCCTCGCCGTTGAAGTGGTGACGCCGCGCATGCAGGTGTTGGCGCGTGAGGTCAACGCCTCCGGCGCGATCGCAGCATGGGAAGAGATTTCGGTCGGTTCCGAAGTCGCCGGCCTGCGAGTCAGCGAAGTCCCGGTCGAAGTCGGCGACACCGTGCGTCGCGGCGATATTCTGGTTCGTCTCGACGCGCGCACACTTCGCACGAAGCTTGCTCAATCCGAGGCCGCAGTGGCGCAAGCACAGGCCAATGCCGCGCTTGCGGCGAAGCGGGCGAAGCGCACGCGTGAACTCGCCACCCGCAATTTCATCGCTCAGCAGGACGCGGATGAAGCCGAGGCGCAGGCCATCAGCGCAGATGCGCAACTGCGCACGATGCGCTCAGGGCTTGAGGCGGCGAAGCTGGAGCTCGATTTCACTGAAATACGCGCACCGCAGGACGGCATCATTTCCGCACGCAGCGTGCAGCCGGGGCAGGTGGCGGGTGCTGCGGGCGAATTGTTGCGCTTGATCCGCGACCACCGCCTTGAATGGCGAGCAGAGCTGGCGGAGGCCGACCTGATCCGTGTGGAGCCCGGTATGCCTGTGCGCTTGACCGGCATGGGCGGCGCGACCATCGAAGGCCGCGTCCGCCAGGTCTCGCCATCTCTCGACGAACGGCGCAGGACCGGTCTGATCTATGCCGACCTCCCAACTCCGGGCCCGCTGCGCGCCGGCATGTTCACCTCCGGAGTCATCGTGCTGGGAAGCGAACAAGGCTTGGTGATTCCGCTGGACGCCGTGGTTCGCCGCGACGGGCGTACCTATGCCTATGTCGTCGATAAAACGAATCGTGCCCATGAACGGCGCATTCAAACCGCTGTCATCGCCGGCACCGATGTCCATGTGAGTGAAGGCCTCAATGCCGGGGATCGTGTCGTCGCCCGTGGCGCAGGCTTCCTGGGCGACGGCGACCTGGTACGCGTGACGACGCCAAGGTCGGCCGGGGCAGCGAAATCAAGCGCAGCGGCAAGATGACATGAATGTTTCTTCCTGGTCGATTCATCGCCCGCTGCCCGCGATTCTGGCGTTCATCCTGCTGTCTGCGGCCGGGATGTTCGGATTTTCCCGGCTCGCGATCTCCGAGTTTCCGGACATCAGCGTTCCCTCGGTCACGGTGACCGTGGGCCTGCCAGGTGCGTCACCAAGCACGCTGGAGACACAGGTCACCCGCAAGATCGAGGATGCATTGGCGAGTGTGCCCCACATCGACGAGATGCGGTCCACGGTCAACGAAGGTGTCTCGGTCACCGCCATCCGCTTCGAGCTCGAACGCGACGGCAATATCGCCAAGGACGACGTGCGCGACGCCGTCGACCGGATACGCGCCGACCTGCCCAAAGAGGTCGAGGCGCCCGTCGTGGCGCTGGCGAATCTGGAGGGCGGCGATATCGTCACCTTCGCCGTGGCCGCCGACGGCTGGAGCGACGAGGAATTGAGCTGGTACATCGACGACACGGTCAGCAAGCGCCTGTTCGGCCTGGCCGGCGTTGGTGCGGTCCGGCGTATCGGTGGCATCAGCCGCGAAGTGCGCGTGGATCTGCGGCCGGAGGCGTTGCAGGCACTGGGCGTCAGCCCGGCGACGCTCTCGCAGCAGCTCGCGAACATCCAGCAGGAACAGCCGGGTGGCCGCACGACAGTCGGTGGCGGCGAGCAGGCGGTGCGGACGGTGGGCACGGTCGATAATCTGTCGGATCTCGCCGATTTCACGATTTTCACGCCTGATGGCCGTCAAGTGCGCTTGTCGACGATCGCCGACGTGCGCGATGGCGGCGCGGATGTGACGCAGATCGCCAGTCTTGATGGCAGGCCTGCGATCGGCTTTGCCGTGCAGCGCACGATCGATTCAAGCGAAGTCGATGTCGGCAGGGCGGTGCGCGCCGAGATCGAGGCACTCGCGCAGAGCCAGCCGCGCTTGCGTTTCACTGAGGTCGCGTCCACCACGCCTGAGGTCGAGGCGTCCTATGAATCCTCCATGGCGATGCTGTGGGAAGGCGCGCTGCTGGCGACGCTGGTGGTGTGGTGGTTCCTGCGCGACTGGCGTGCCACTTTGATCTCGGCGGTGGCGCTGCCGCTGTCGATCATTCCCACTTTCGCAGCGATGCACTGGCTGGGCTTCAGCCTCAACGTCGTTACGCTTCTGGCGCTCGCGGTGGTGGTCGGCATCCTGGTCGACGATGCGATCGTCGAGGTCGAGAACATCGACCGTCACCTGCGCATGGGAAAGACGCCGAAAGTCGCGGCACTGGAAGCTGCCGACGAAATCGGGCTGGCCGTCATTGCCACGTCATGCACCCTGGCGGCGGTGTTCATCCCCGTTGCATTCATGCCCGGCATCCCCGGCAAATTTTTCAGGGAGTTCGGCTGGACGGCGGCGACTGCCGTGCTGTTCTCGCTACTGGTCGCGCGGCTGATCACGCCGATGATGGCCGCTTTCATGTTGACCGCCACGCACGAACAAAAAGGCGACGCGAAGGCGATGCAGTGGTACCTGCGCTGGGTTGATCGGGCGCTGCGCCATCGCGGAAAAACCCTGCTGTTGTCGATGGCGCTGTTCGTGGGATCGATCTCAGTAGTGCCGTTGCTGGAGACCACATTCATTCCTCCAGACGACGGAGATCAGAGCAGCCTCCTGCTCGAACTCCCACCCGGTACGCCGCTGCGGACGACTCAGGCGTTGGCCGAAGACGCACGGCAGCGCATCGTCGCGATGTCCGAGATCGAGCACATCTTCATTACTGCCGGCGCCGGTGGCATGGACGACGAGAGTGGAGCAGGGGGCGATGACGTACGCAAAGCCACACTGATGGTGAAGTGGCGCACCAGTCGCGAGCGCAAGCAGCAGGTACTTGAAGCTGAATTGCGTGATCGCCTGCAGGACTTGCCGGGGGTCCGCATCAGTTTCCAGGGCAGCGAACCGGGCCGGGACCTGCAATTGGTGCTTGCCGGCGACGACCCGGTCAAGCTGGCGCAGGCGTCACGGGGCGTGGAGCGTGCCATCCGGCAGTTACCCGGCTTGGGCGGGGTCAGCTCGACAGCGGCATTGGTGCGGCCAGAAGTCATCGTGCGCCCCGATTCTGCCCGTGCCGCAGACCTGGGGGTTTCCACTGCGGACATCGCTGCCGCCGCACGTGTCGCCACGCGTGGCGACTATGCGCAATTCCTCGCGAAGCTCAACTTGTCCGAGCGCCAGGTCCCGATCCGTGTCCAGCTCGCCAGCGGCGCACTTTCCGATCCCGCATTGCTCGCGCAGCTCAGGGTGCCCACCGCATCGGGAGACGCAGTGCCGCTGGCGGCGGTGGCGGAGATCACCACGGGTAGCGGCCCGTCGCAGATCGATCGCTTCGGCCGCAAACGCAACGTCACGATCACGGTTGATCTCAACGGTCGGCCGCTCGGCGAAGTCGAAGAGAAGATCAACGCGCTTGAAGCACTCCGCAATCTTCCGCCGGGGGTGTCGCTGCAGCCCGTCGGCAATTCAAAGATCTTCCTCGAGATGATGCTCGGCTTCGTCACCGCCATGTTCACCGGCATCTTCTGCGTTTATGCGGTGCTCGTGCTGCTGTTCAACCACGCCAGCCAGCCGGTCACCATCCTGGTCGCGGTGCCATTGGCAGTCACCGGCGCGGTCGTGGCACTGCTGGTGACCGGGACCGATATTTCACTGCCTGTGCTGATCGGTCTGATCATGCTGATCGGTATCGCAGTGAAAAACTCGATCCTGCTGGTCGATTACGCCGTCATCGCGCAGGAGACACTCGGTATGGGTCGCCACGAGGCGCTGTTGGATGCCTGTCATAAACGTGCGCGCCCCGTCCTGATGACGACACTTGCGATGGGCGCCGGGATGCTGCCGATTGCGTTGGGATTCGCCGCCGATTCGAGTTTCCGTGCGCCGATGGCGATCGCAGTCATCGGAGGCCTGATCTCTTCTACCGTGCTGAGCCTGGTCGTGGTGCCTGCAGCATTCACATGGATCGACGATGTCGAGGATCGGCTGATGCGGCGTTTCCGCCGCAGACCTGCCTGAGCGGCGAGCAGGCCGCTTGGCCGCGAATATTCCCTATCGGATCACGCTGTCGGATCATGCCGTAGGAGGGCCCTCAGGCCCGATGGCGTAGACGGTCCGCCCTTGTCGTCGGTGTCATCTTGCGGCTTCGCCTACACAGGCGTTGTTTTCCGCATCAGTCCCAACAGTGCGACGACACAGAACCCGGCGCCGGCATAAAACGTGAACGCAGCACCGAGCTGATCCCACAGCAGCCCGGCCACCGCGCTGGCAACCAGCATCGCGAGGCCGCTGACCAGGTTGAAAAAACCGAAAGCCGTGCCGCGAAGATCGGGCTCGGCGGTCGCGGCCACCATCGTGGCCAGCAGTCCCTGGGTCATGCCCATGTGCACGCCCCACAACGCGACGCCGAGCAGCACGCTGCTCCAATGATGGTTGTTCGCGAGGACCACATCGGCGGCAATGAGCACAACGAGCCCCCACGCCAGCATCGACTTGTGGCTCATGCGGTCGGACAGCTTGCCGAACGGATAGGCCGAGCCGGCATAGACCAGGTTCATCGCAACCATCACCAGCGGTACCAGCGCCAGCGGAATACCGGTTTGTCCGGCGCGCAGCACCAGGAACGCTTCGCTGAACCGTGCCAGTGCGAAGGCGGCGCCGATCCCCACCACCCACCAATAGGGTCGGCTGAGTCGCTTGAGATTTTCACGGCGAATCGGGTTGGTTTTCTTTTCACCCTGATGCCGTTCGGGTTCGCGAACACCGAAGACCAGCAGTGCGACGGCCATCAGGCCGGGAACGACCGCCACCCAGAATACGGCGCGGAAGTCGTTGGCCCACAGCAACATCAATCCGACGGCAAGCAGCGGACCGAGAAATGCGCCGACGCTATCGAGCGCTTGCCGCAAACCGAACGCGGCGCCCCTGACTTCCGGCGGCACGATATCGGCCAACAGCGCATCGCGTGGCGCGCCGCGAACGCCCTTGCCGATGCGGTCGAGAAAACGCGCGGTGAGCACGATGCCCATGGACGGCGCGATCGCGAACAGCGGTTTGGTGAACGCACCCAGCGCATAACCCGCCACCGCCAGCGCTTTCCGCTTGCCCAGATAGTCGCTGAGCGCACCGGAGAAAATCTTGACGATGAGTGCGGTCGATTCGGCGATGCCTTCGACCAGTCCGACCGTCAATGCGCTGGCACCGAGCGTGCCGACCATGAACAGCGGCAACAGGCTGTGGATCATTTCGGAAGAGATGTCCATCAGCATGCTGACGAAGCCCAGGGCCCACACACCCGGTGGAATCCTGGACAGTCGAGTGGTGGAAGCGAGGGGCATTCAGATTCCAGAGGTCGGAGGTGGCCAGGCCGCACGGCAGGTACAGGGAAGCGCCGGAAAAGAGGCCGAACTGCGGCTGCGCTTGGCAAAAAACCAAAAAAACCAAAAAACGGGTGCCGCGATGTCATCGGGAGCATACGCCTTGCAGGTTCGAGTACACCAAATCGGCAATCGAGCTGTCATTTGCGGCGTCGGGCTGTCGCCTTGGGGTGTCGTCTGCAGCACGCTGGGTATCGGCGGCGATGCGTTTTCTCCGGTGCTGAAGCTCAAACACAGCATCGATGATGAAAATTTCATCATCGATGCTGTTCAGAACCTCATTCACGGTGTTTTAGAACTCCGAAGGCGGTGCTTTTTCTCCACGGATGAGGCCCGAGCACTGCGGCTGTGATGAAAATTTCACCATGCATGACGTTTCGAGCCTCATACGCGGAGTTGCAGAACACCGACGGCGAGGCTTTTTTCTCCGCGAGCGAAGCTTTTTTCCTTGGCGATGGTGCTCGAACACTGCAGCGATGATGAGAATTTCACCATGGATGGTGTTCAGAACCTCATCCATGGCTGCCGACACGTCACCTGTACGAGCCGGCTTCAGCCGCGACCCCACTACGCCCGATCCGACAATGCGGCGGGCTTGGCAGTCACCCTGGCCATCTCTTCGAGGGTTCATTGCCGCGTGTTTCGCCGGATGGCGATGCGCTGTAGGGTCATGGTCGATATTCACCCACATGGGGAATTTCCACCCATGCGTGACTGCTCCCTCGTGAAGGAGACGGCAATCTCGTCAAGGCCTTGATCGCACATGCATTTCGACGTGGGATGAGCCGATCCCGACGGGGGATGCGCGACATGCATGAGTGGAAACACACAGTGCTGGCAAAGGCATGGATCCCATCAAAGGCCATAAAATTATGGAATTCAATGACTTGAATGCCGGCATTGGACTGGCATGGAACTTGATGCGGCTGTCGAGTCGCGTGGCGTTGTTTGTTTCATTTGACGCCAGGTGCAGCCACATTCGCCTCTTCGTGATCGAGAATCCATGTCCGCGCCGCCGCCCAAGAAACATCGAGTCAGCCCGAGCGCAACGAGTCCCCCAGGTTCGCCGACCCACGGCGGTGGAGCGGGGTTGTCGCCTTTCATGGCGCCAGCGCCGGCACATGGGTTCATGCCGCCCGTGCCCATCCCGCCCCTCGGTGGCGGCGCCATGATGCATTTGCCGCCGCTGCCGGATGCCGCCGCAGG
>JBGSID010000236.1:0-4843 GCA_041751895.1 Lysobacteraceae bacterium
GCCCTCGCGCGCTGGGACGCGCACGCGCCGCGCCTGCTCGACACGCTCGACTCGCTTTACGGCAACACACCCGACTTCGCATCCACCCTGCAGCGTCTGGTGACCTGGATGGCCGGTTGCGCCGACGCACGCTCCGATGCACTACGCGCACTCGATGCTGCGCGCGAACGCGATCCCGACTGGTTCCTGGCGGCGGACATGATCGGCTACAGCGCCTATGTCGACCGCTTCGCCGGCACGCTGCGCGGTGTCGCCGAACGCGTGCCTTATCTGCAGGATCTCGGCATCCGCTATCTGCATCTGCTGCCGTTCCTGAGTGCGCGTGAAGGCGACAACGACGGCGGCTTTGCGGTACGCGATTACGACGCGGTCGAACCCTCGCTCGGCACCATCGACGATCTGCAATCGCTGACCGCGCACCTGCGCAATGCCGGCATCAGCCTGTGCGCCGATCTGGTGCTCAACCACACCGCAGACGACCATCATTGGGCGTTGGCTGCGCGCTGCGGTAATCCGCACTATCGCGCCTACTACCATGTCTTTCCGGATCGCACGCTGCCGGACGCGTACGAACACGATCTGCATCAGGTCTTCCCGCAGACCGCACCGGGCAATTTCACCCATGTGCCCGGACTCGGCTGGGTGTGGACGACGTTCTACGGCTATCAGTGGGATCTGAACTGGTCGAATCCCGATGTTTTCGTCGACATGGCGCTGACGATGCTGCGCCTGGCCAATCACGGCATCGAAGCGTTCCGCCTCGATTCCACCGCTTACCTGTGGAAACGCCCCGGCACCGACTGCATGAACCAACCGGAAGCGCATGCCATCCTGCAGGCGCTGCGCGCGATCAGCGACATCGTCGCGCCTGGCGTGCTGCTGAAAGCCGAGGCGATCGTGCCCGCGCGCGAACTGCCGCCCTACTTCGGCAGTGGCGATGCCAGCGGTCGCGAATGCCATCTTGCTTATCACAGCACGCTGATGGCGGCGCTGTGGGTTGCGCTGACGGAACAGCGCGGCGATCTGCTCGCCGACGTGATCACCGCCACGCCCGCACTGCCGCACGCGAGCGGCTGGCTGACCTATCTCCGCTGTCACGACGATATCGGCTGGAACGTGCTGCGGGACGAAGCCACCGGTGGCGATGGTCACGCACCGTTCGACCTCGCGCGCATCGCACGCTTCTACGCCGGCGACACCAACGATTCCTTCGCGCGTGGCCGGAGCTTCCAGAGCGCGGGCGGCGATCATGTCCACGGCAGCAACGGCATGGCCAGCGCACTCGCGGGCATCGCCGATGCGCAGGCGCGCAGCGATCATGATGCGCTGAGGCTTTCCGAAAATCGTCTCATCCTGCTGTATGGCATCGTGTTGGCAACCTCAGGATTGCCTACGCTGTACATGGGCGACGAGATCGCACTCGGCAACGACGACACCTATGTCGACGACCCACAACGTGCCGAGGAAGGCCGGTGGCTGCACCGTCCGGCGATGGACTGGAAAACCGCCGCAACCATCGCCGCCCCCACCTTCACCGAAGGCCGCAACACCACGGCCGGCAGAATCGGCAGCGCGCTGCGGCGCATGATCGCAGTACGACGCACAACACCAGCGCTGCGTGCGGATGCGCCGATGCGCGCGCTCGCATGTACGGATCCGGCAATCCTCGTCATCGCCCGCGGCGATGACATGCTCGCGCTGTACAACCTGAGTGCCGACACGATCGGGATCTCCCTGCCCCCGGAATTTGCAGACGCCCGCTGGCGCGATCTGTTGGCAGATGACGACGACATCGCCCTGCCATCCAGCCTCGGACCGCATGCGCTACGCTGGCTGAAACGCGCGTAATGCCACACCTTCGGAATGAATGCATGCCACCCCTGACCGAGCCCGTCTACGCAGCGATCGAAGCCGGCGGCACCAAGTTCGTGTGCGCCATCGGCACCGCCGACGGCACCCTGTGCAAACGCGTTCGTTTCCCGACCCGCGACCCCGACAGCACCCTTGCAGCAGCGCTCGCGTTTTTCCAGGCGGCCTCACAGCACCATGGCATACCGCGCGCACTCGGCATTGCCAGCTTCGGCCCACTCGAACTGGATCCGCGCGCACCGCTTTACGGACATCTGCTGCGCACGCCGAAACCGGGCTGGCACAACGCCGATCTGCTGGCACCGTTCGCATCGCTCGGTATTCCGGTGTCACTCGATACCGACGTGAATGCCGCAGCGCTCGCAGAATCGGTGTGGGGCGCAGGCCGTGGTCTCGAATCGCTTGTCTACGTCACTGTCGGCACCGGTATCGGTGGCGGCACGGTGGTGCATGGCCGTACGCTGCGCGGATTGATGCATCCGGAACTCGGGCATATCCATCCGCGCCGACATCCCGACGATCACGGCTTCGCCGGCATCTGCCCGCATCACGGCGACTGTCTCGAAGGGTTGGCGAATGGGCCCGCCATCGTCGCCCGACTCGGTCACGAACTCGGCAATGCAGCGCCCGATCATCCGATCTGGGAGATCGAAGCCGATTACCTCGGCCAACTATGCGCACAGCTCACACTCACACTATCGCCGCAACGCATCGTCCTCGGTGGCGGCGTCCTGCAGCACACACGGCTGTTCCCACTCATCCGCGCACGCACGCGACACTGGCTCGGCGGCTACATCGCACGCCATGAAGTCGAAGATGGCATCGACGACTACATCGTCCCGCCCGGCCTCGACGATCGCAGCGGAATTCTGGGCGCGTTGCGGCTGGCATGCACACAGGCATGAGTGATTCGAAGATGTCTTTGCGACGCTGACGGCATTCCGTCACGTTTCGCGACACAAGCACCAGCAAACCGCAAATGACGCATTGCGTCATGCCCTTTCGTGCAATGGCCACTGTCCGTCGCGGGGGCCAGTATCGATCGCAATCTGTCTTCGTTGCTATCGAACCGACACCCTGAGGAGGGCCCCCATGCTCCGTCCGACGCTGAGATTCACTCCGGCCTTTCTTTCCACGACGACAGCGACGCTGTTGGCGCTTGCATTGCCCGCGATCGGGGCGGCGGCCCTGCTGTTACCCGGCGAGGCCCAGGCACTCGATTGCGGCAGCAACAACGGCTTCACCTGCACCGGCACGGCAACCCAGTACGCGGGCGGCTTCAGTCCCGGCGTGGGCAGCGGCGGGTTTGGTGGCGCCAGCAACTGCACGCCGACGCGCACGCCGGTGGTCTTCATTCCCGGCAACGGCGACAGCGCGATCAGTTTCGACATGCCGCCGGGCGCCGTGAGCGGTTACACCACGCCGGCCAATTCCGAGTACGACGAACTCAAGGCGCGCGGCTACAAGGATTGCGAAATCTTCGGCATCACCTATCTGGATGCCGATGAGCGCGGGGCACCGCAATACAACTATCACGAACCGGCGAAGTACCAGATCCTCAAGACCTTCATCGACAAGGTGAAGACCTACACCGGCCGCAGCCAGGTGGATATCGTCGCGCACTCGATGGGATCGAGTATGGCGTTGGCCATGGTCCGCTACTACGGCTATCAGGGCAGCGTGCGTCGTTTCGTCAACATCGGCGGTGGACTGCGCGGACTGAATACCTGTTACTCCACCGGCTACCAGTCCGCTTACGCACCGACCTGCAACGCTGAAGCCTATGTCTGGCCGTACAACTACTACACTTTCGGCTTCTACCCGAGCACGGGCGCAACCTACTACGGCTACAACCGCTGGACCGGAAGCGGCACCACCAGCCTGCGCGCGATGCCGACGCAGTATCCGGCCATCAGTTTCTACACGATCACCGCCGGCGCCTACGACCAGGTGCATTGCTACACGACCAGCTACTCCGGCGGCTGCAACAGCGGCGCGCTGTTCAACGCCACCAGCAACGTCAAGGCGCAGGTCGATATCGGGACCGGAAGCAGCGCCTACAGCTACGACTGGGATTGGGCCGACGGCAGCCCGTACAACGCGGGTGGCGGCGATACCAGCAACGGCGTCGGCCATTTCCGCTCCAAGAACAATGCCGGGCGAATCATCTACAACATGCTCGCGACCACCTGCACCACCGGCTGCGCGAATGGCTATGTCGGCGTGAATGGGCCGGCGTTCAATCGTTGAGTCGCATGCCGTCGATTGGATGAGTACCGCGATGAGTACTGCGGAATAAACCTGATCTCCGATCTTCCAGCGTGGCGGGATTCCCCCGCCACGCTTCTACATCGGGAACTTGAATACGTCGATCTTCCACTCGCCTTGCAGCAGCCCCTGGGTTTCCAGACGACGTGGCAGCGGATAGAGCGTGGCCAAAACCAACACACCCACGCAGCTCAAGCTCGAATCTTCCGAAAGCGTCCATGTTAGCCATACGACGCGTACCACTACGTTAAATACAGCAATTCAAACACATGGTGCGGTTGTCGCAGGAACGGGTTCATCAGCGCAGCGATAAGAATGCCGGAGCATTCGATATCGATCAGTGTGTCGATGCATGAGTCGATACGAGGCCACGATCGCTTCAATAAAAAGGCATCGCCAAGCACCTCCTAGTTTCAGCAGAGAAAACTGCAGAAACTTCGACTCGAACAGGCTTGACAGCCTTGCTCCCAAAAAAAGCCGAAAGCCATGTAAGGTCACGCATCACGTGATGTTTGACTTGCCGGGTTGAGGTGGACGATGAGCGACCATGGACGGCCGAGTAATGGCGGAGCCGACGAGGAAAAAGGACAGGGAGCGCCGCGACGCACGCCGGACCGAAGCCTGACACCACCGCCACCCGTCAGCCCAAGAGCCGCAAGAGCCGGATCGGGCTCGCTGGCGGACATGCCGGCATCCAGCCCACGCG
>JBGSID010000237.1:0-4955 GCA_041751895.1 Lysobacteraceae bacterium
CCAGCGCGATGCCCTGGCCGAGGCCGGCGTTGGCGCCGGTGACCAGCGCGACCTTGCCGGTGAGATCGAACAATTCGCTGCTCATGCGCACCTCACTTGAGTTGGCAGATGTCGAGCTGGTGCATGTCGGTGTAATCGAGATTCTCGCCGCCCATCGCCCAGATGAATCCGTAGCTGCGCGTGCCGGAGCCCATGTGGATCGACCACGGCGGCGACACCACGGCTTCTTCGTTGCCGATGACGATGTGGCGCATGTCGGCAGGATCGCCCATGAAGTGCATGACTTTCTGGTCGTCGCCGAGGCCGAAATAGAAATAGACCTCGGAACGGCGATCGTGCAGATGCGGCGGCATCGTGTTCCAGACGCTGCCCGGCTTGAGCAGCGTCACGCCCAGCAGCAGCTGGCACGAGGTGCAGGTCGCCGGCACGATGTATTGATAGATCGTGCGCTCGTTCGAGGTTTCCAGCGCACCGCGCTCCAGCGGCACCGCCTGGTCGATCGAGATGTGTTTGGTCTCGTGACGTGTGTGCGCAGGCGTGGAAAAAAGATAGAAACGCGCCGGATTTTCAGCATCCGAGGACGCGAACGTCACTTCGGCGCTGCCCATCGCGACGTACATGCCGTCGCGCGGCTTCAGCGTGTAGGCGACGCCATCGACGGTCACGGTGCCTTCGCCATCGGCGACGTTCACCACGCCCAGTTCGCGGCGTTCGAGAAAGGGTTTGCCGGCCGCGGAGGCCGGCTGGGTTTGCACGGGCAACGAAACAGTTTGACGCACCGGCGCGGCGCCGCCGACGACGATGCGTTCGTAATGGGTGTAGTTGAGCTGCACGCTGTCGGCGGCGAACAGGCTGTCGATCAGGTATCGGTCGCGCAGCTGATCGTTGCTGGCGCCGGCCATCGAATCGGGATGACAGGCGTGATAGGTCTTTTCGAACATCGGTCCCCCATTGGGAAGCATCGGCTCGTTCGCATCATAACGATTCCGGCGGGTTTTGGTAACCGGTGTCACCTCATTTCTGGCGATCATTGCCTCTATAGAAACACACCAGGAAAGCTTAGCCCGCCTGTGGCGGCTGGCAGGAGTCGCGGGCGACCAGATGCGGGGTGACCGAGGTGGTCATGGTCGAGGCCGTACCGTCCTGGGCCAACAGCAGCGTCGCGGCCTGGCGGCCGACATCGCGGACCGGCAGGCGGATCGTGGTGAGCGCCGGCCACAGCTGCGACGCCAGCGGGCTGTCGTCGTAGCCGACCACCGACAATTCGGCCGGAATCGAGATCCCCATGCGCTGCGCGGCCTTGTAGACGCCGGCCGCCATCTCGTCGTTGCAGGCGAAGATCGCGGTCGGGCGCTCAGGCCGTGACAACAGTTGCTCGGCGCCGGCAACGCCGGATTCGAAGGTGTAACCGCCTTCATAGACATGCTCGGGCGTGACCTGGATGCCGCGCCGCGCGAGCGCATCGACGAAACCGTCGCCACGTTCGATCGACGAGCGATAGCGGCGCGGACCGGTGATCAGGCCGATGCGGCGATGCCCGAGCGATTCGAGGTAGTTCGCCGCTTCCGCACCGGCGACGCGGTCATGCGTGACCAGCATCTTGCCCGCGTCGTCGAGCGGAATCGAAGCGATGCGCACGTAGCGGCATTCCATCGCGCGCAGCGTTTCCGCCAACGCCTGATCTTCGGAGACGCGCGGAATCAGGATCACGCCGTGGAGTTTCTGCTGCTGCACGAAGCGGCGGATGCCATCGATGTAGCCCTCGCTCTTGCTGTCGCAGGGATGCACGACCAGCTCATAGCCCGAGTCACGCAGCGCATCGAGCACGCCGTACTGGATGTTGACGATGTACTGCGCGGTGGGGTTGTCGAACACCAGCCCGATCAGGAACGAACGCCGGAACGCCAGCCCGCGCGCCTGCGGATCGGGCACGTAGCCGTACTCGCGCATCAGCGCATGCACCTTGGTGCGCGTGTCCGGCTTCACCAATGGCGAATCGTTGATCACCCGCGAGACGGTTTTCTTCGAGACCCCGGCAAGGCGCGCGATGTCGTTGATGGTGGCTTTGCCGGAGGCGGCGGTCGGCAGCGGGCGCGTTTTCGATGAGACGGGGGTTTTGGCGGTCATCCTGCAATTATGTCCTGAATCGCAGCTCGGATGTCCTGCGGGACATCACGCCATCACTTCAGCGTTGCGGGCAACCACAGCGAGAGCGCGGGCAGGAACGTCACCGCCAGCAGCACCGCGAGCGCGGCCAACCAGAAGGGCCAGATCGTCTTCAGTGCTTCGCCGACGCTGATCCGGCCAATCGCTGTCCCGACGAACAGCACCGACCCCACCGGCGGCGTCACCAGGCCGATGCCGCCGGCGAGGATCAACACCACGCCGAACTGCAGCGGATCGATGCCGTAGGCCTTCGCGACCGGAAGGAAGATCGGCGTGCAGATCAGGATCATCGGCGCGAGATCCATGAACGTGCCGAGCAACAGCAGCACGATCACGATCAGCAGCAGGATCATCAACTTGTCGTGCGCAATCGCGCGCAGCGCTTCGACCGTGGCCGCCGGCACTTCCAGATAGGCCAGCAGCCAGCCGAACGCCGCAGCGGAGGCGATCACGAACAGGATCGCGCCAGTGGTGCGCGCGGCCTGGGTGAGCGTTTCGAAAAAATCACGCCAACCCAATCTGCGATACACCACGCTGGCGACGAACAGCGCGTACAGCACCGCGACTGCGGCGCTCTCCACCGCAGTGAAGATGCCGGCACGGATGCCGAAGAAAATCAGCGCAACCAGCAGCAAACCGGGTAACGCCGAAACGAAACGCTGTACCAGCACACGCATGCCGGGGAATGCTTCGGTGCCGTAACCATGGCGTCGCGCAATGACGTAGGCCGTGACCATCATCGCCGCCGTCATCAACAGCGCCGGCAGCATGCCTGCGGCGAACAGATCGATGATCGAAACGCCGCCGCCCGCCGCTGCGGAAAACAGAATCAGATTGTGCGAAGGCGGCACCAGCAGCGCGACCAGCGCGGCGGTGACGCTGACGTTCACCGCATAGCCCTTTGAATAACCGCGCTGCACCATCTGCGGAATCATCGCGCCGCCGACAGCGGAGACATCGGCAATCGCCGAGCCCGACACGCCGCCGAAGAACAGCGACGAGACGATGCTGACCTGCCCCAGGCCACCGCGCATCCGCCCGACCATCGCGCTCGCCAGACTGATCAGGCGCTCTGAAATACCGCCGCGCATCATGATTTCACCGGCGAGGATGAAGAGCGGAATCGCCACCAGCGACGCCGAGCTCGCGCCTGCGGTCAACTGCTGCGCCAACACCAGCGGCGGCAAGCCGATATAGGCCAGCGTCGCCAGCGCCGCTGCTGACAGCGAGAACGCCACAGGCACGCCGATCATCAGCAGCAGCACGAATACGCCGAAGAGAATCGCGATCTCCATCGTTCACGCCTCCCTGCGGGCAGCGGCGGATGGCAGACAGCGCGCCAACGCGAAGATCATCATCAATGCACCGCCGATGGCGACCGGTGCGTAGGGCAACGTCTCCGGAAACGGCGCACCTGCCGCACGCACATCGACGCCGCTGCGGAACAATGCGAACGACCACGCGGCCAGCACCGCGCCGAGCAGCGCGATCACCAGTTTCGTCAGCACAAACAGCGTGCGGCGCAGCGCTTTTGGCGCGATATCCGCCAACAGCGTGAACGCGAAATGGCGGTCGTTGTGCACGCCAGCGGCGGCGCCGAACGACATCGCCGAGGTCAACAGCACCATCGTCACCGGTTCGGTCCAGCTCGGCGACGCGTTCAGCACGTAGCGCGCGAATACCTGCCAGCCCTGCACCACCACCAGTGCCGCCAGCGCCAGCGCCGCGAGCACGATCACCGCATCGGCCAGCCGGTCCAGCCGCGTTTTGTTTGCCGTATCGCCATGCATGCGCAGTCGTCTCCGTCAGGTCGCAGCGCGGATGCCGTCATACAGACGACGCAGTTCCGGATCGCGCAGCAGATCGCGCACCAAGGGTTCCGATGCGCGTCGGAACGCGGCCACGTCCACCGTATTCATCTTCACGTCCGCTGCCTGCAGCGCACGTCTTGATTCCGCTTCAGACGTGTCCCAAAGATCGCGCATGATCTGCACGGATGCACTCGCAGCATCGGTCAACAGCGCGCGATCGGACGGCTTCATGGCGTCCAGGGTGCGCTTGGAGATCAACAGTGCATCGGGCGCATAGGAATGTTCGGTCTGCGACCAGTAACGCGCGGTCTCGAAATGGCGGCTGGCGTGGAAACTGCGCAGATTGTTCTCGGCACCGTCGATGAGATGCGTTTCCAGCGCCGAGAACACCTGGCCATACGACAGCGGCGTCGGGTTGCCGCCGAGCAGACGGATCAGCGCGATGAAGATGTCGGACGGCGGCACCCGCAGCTTCAAGCCGACCAGATCCTTCGGCGTCTGCAGTGGCCGCCGCGTGTTGTAAAAACATCGCGCGCCGCTGTCGTACAGGGCCAGTCCGACCACGCCGCGCGCCTCGAATCCGCGCAGCACCGCAGCGCCGATCGCACCGTCATGCACGTGGCGCTGATGGGCGACGGAATCGAAGGCGAACGGCATGCACAGCGCCTGCGTCAGCGGAAACGCGTTGTTGAACGAGCCGGTGTAGATGCGCGTGAAATCGATCGCACCCTGACGCGCCATTTCCACGGTATCGGATTCGCGCCCGAGCTGGCCGGCGTGATACAGGCGGATCCGCAGACGGCCCTGCGTCTCGCGTTCCAGCGTTTCGCCGATCCAGCGGACCGCAGCCACCGTCGGATAGTCCTTCGGATGCACATCGGCGGCAGTGAGCACGCCCGCATCGCGGCGATCGCTGGCCGACACGCCGAAGATCGCTCCCGCACCAGCGGCGCAGAGCCCCTGCAGCAGGCGGCGGCG
>JBGSID010000238.1:0-6986 GCA_041751895.1 Lysobacteraceae bacterium
GCACGCCGGGTGCGACCTGTTCCGCGGCCCATTCGGCGATGGCGAGGCTGTCCCAGATCGTGACGCCATCGGCATCGAGCGCGGGGACCGTGCCGTTGGGCGCCACCGCTTTCACTTCAGCGATGGCCTGTTTGCCATAGCCGGGTTGATCGAGACGGATCAGGTGTTCCTGGAACGGGATCCCGCCCCAGCGCAGGCACAGCCATGGGCGCAGCGACCATGACGAGTAGTTCTTGTTGCCGAGATGCAGGATGTTGGTCATGCCGGGCTCCAGTCCGTGCGGAGAATGCGATGTTGGCGCGTTGCATCGCTCAGCGCATGTGCCGCAGGCCATCCAGCCGGTCATGCAGATGCGGCAGTGCGTGCAGGAATGCCGCAGCATCTTCGGCGTCGTGCTCGAACCAGGCTTTCGCCGAGCCCAATCGGAAGGTGTAACCCCAGGCATCCATGTCGGCGAACGCGCGCGCCAGGCCGAAGCCGGGCAGGGTGTCAGCCAGCATCAATTGCAGATAGCAGGTCGCGTCTTCCTCGAACTGCGAATCGCTGGCGTCGGTATGCACGGCGGCACGACGTTCCGGCGGCAGTACGATCAGATGACAGGTTTCGTGCAGGAGCGAATGCACGGGCGTATCGCGGCGTGCATGGACAGCGTTGCCGATCAGCCCGGCCTCGCGCTCGCCCCAGAAACTCCCGGGAATGCGCTCGTCATCGGCGACCAGGACGAAGTCCAGATCATGCTGCGCCAGCAGGGCAACGACATCGGCCAGATTGATGTCGCCGAGCGTGAGAACATCGAGGCTGCCAGGAGCGGCTTCAGCCGCGATTGAGTCGCCGGACATGGATGCATCGCGGCTTGCGCCGCTCCTACAGGAAACGGGTCACAGCGGGGACGGGCGTCCGTCGGGCAGCGCCACCGAGATGTCGAGCACGTCGTGGTCGCCGTCCTTCGCCATCTCGACCCTCACCGCGTCCACATCGACGCTGACGTATTTGCGGATCACTTCCAACAACTCGCGCTGCAGCAAGGGCAGATAGTCGGGGGCGCCACGGCTGCTGCGTTCCTGCGCGACGATGATGCGCAGGCGTTCCTTGGCGACCGAGGCGGTGTTCTTCTTGGGCTTCAGAAAGTCGAAAAGAGACATGTATCAGCTCCCGAACAGTTTGCTGAAGAAACCTTTCTTCTCGTACTGGGTGAAGCGCATCGGCCTGTCCTCGCCGAGCAGTCGGGCGACGGCGTCGTCGTAGGCCTGGCCGGCGTGGGATTCCATGTCCAGGATCACCGGCTCGCCCTTGTTGGACGCATTCAGTACATCCGGCGACTCGGGAATCACGCCGATGGTCTTGAGGCCAAGGACATCCTCGACGTCCTTGATGCTGAGCATTTCGCCGGTTTCGACCCGCGACGGGCTGTAGCGGGTGAGCAGCAGATGTTCTTTCACGCGCTCGCCGTTTTCGGCGCGCTTGGTCTTCGAGGCGAGCAGGCCGAGGATACGGTCGGAGTCACGGACGCTGGAGACTTCCGGATTGACCACCACCACGGCCTGATCTGCGAAATACATCGCCAGGAATGCACCTTTTTCGATGCCGGCCGGCGAGTCGCACAGGATGATGTCGAAACCGTCATCGGACAGTTCCTTGAGCACTTTTTCCACGCCTTCCTTGGTCAGCGCGTCCTTGTCGCGGGTCTGCGACGCAGCGAGCAGATACAGCGTCTCGAAACGCTTGTCCTTGATCAGCGCCTGTTTCAGCGAAGCCTCGCCCTGGATGACGTTGACGAAGTCGTACACCACGCGGCGTTCGCAGCCCATGATCAGGTCGAGGTTGCGCAGACCGACGTCGAAGTCGATGACCGCGACTTTCTTGCCGTGCCGCGCGAAGCCGCAGGCGAGGCTGGCGCTGGAGGTGGTCTTGCCGACGCCGCCCTTGCCTGATGTGACTACGATGATTTCAGCCAATGTACTTCTCCCGATGATGTCGTGCCGATGAAGGCGGGCCCGCTCAGGCGAGCGCAGCGATATGGATGTGTTCGTTGTCCAGCCAGATCTGCACGGCTTTGCCGCGCAGTTCGGCCGGAATGTCCTCCATGACTTTGTAGTGCCCGGCGATCGCGACGAGTTCGCCATGGAACTCGCGACAGAAGATCCTTGCCTTGTCGTTGTCACGGGCGCCCGCGAGCGCCCGCCCGCGCAGAGCGCCATAAATATGGATCGAACCGTCCGCAATGACTTCGGCGCCGGCGCCGACGGTGCCGAGTACGGTCAAATCGCGTTGTTCGGCATAGATCTGCTGGCCGGAGCGGATCGGGGCGGTCAGCATCATCCCGGGCTCGGCAGTTTTGGTGGCCGGTGCAGCAGCGGCTCTCGCATGTGCGGCTTCAGCCATGACCGTGGTCTGCCGGGGTTCGCTCGCGGCTGGAGCCGCTCCTGAAGCGCCGGCATCCGTTTCGTATTGCGCACGGAATTTCGCCAGCAGCGGCAGGCCGAGTTCGACGGAAAGGCGCTCGTTGTCGCTGCTGCCATAGGCGAGGGCAACCGGAATCACGCCCGCCTCGCGGAGCGCGTCGAGCAGTGCCCGGGCACTGGCGGCGTCCGGTGTGCCCGTCAGCGCGCTGAAATCGACGATCACTGCGGCGCGTTCGAACAACTTCGGGGCCCGCGCGACCCGGTCACGCATCTCTGCAGCCAATCGGGCAACATCCAGCGTGCGCACGCGCAGGTTGGCGATGCCCACCTGCCCGATCTTGAGGTCGCCCGCGAGCTCATAGTTCGCGGTTGGCGCCGCAGTCATGCGTTGGTTCCCGTCGCGCGTGGCGGCTGCAGCCGAATCCGCGGCATCGCCAGCCATGGCTCGTCCGGCAGGTTTGTCCCATAGGTTTCAAGCACCCAAGGGTAGCTGCAGAGATCTTTCATGAGCATCGCCGCACGGAGGCCGGTTTCCGGCATCAGCTGTTGTCCCACTTCGCGGAAGCCGAAGCTGCCGTGGAAAAGCAGTGCAGGATCGGGCCGGGCAGGGTCGTTGCCGGCGTCGAGAAAGACTTCGCAGGCCAATTGCGGATAGCGCAGTTCGGCATAACTCTGCGCATCGGCGTAAAACGCGCGGCCCACGCCGCCACCCCGGCGACGACTCGCTACGACGATGCGGTCGATATAGAAAAAGTGTGGGTAGCGCTCGGAAAACCAGCGGAAGTTGCTGCTGTCGTGATCGGCATTGCTGCCGACACCGATCATGAAGCCAACGAGGGTGTCGTCGCGTTCGGCCACCCGGAAGTACTCGGCGGTGTCGAAAAAATGACGCAGACGGTTCTGGTCGAGGGGCAGGATCGTGGGGCCGGCGGCATTGTTCAGGGCAAGGATGGAATCCAGCTCGTGCTCGCGCACGTCGCGGATGACGATCGACATTCCAATGGCTCCGGCAGTGGCGTGCAGGGTGTCCCCGGCACGGGTATGGCGCGAAATTATCGCACGTGCGCCCCAGCCCGGGGAGGTTCGGTGGCCGGCGGCAGTGGCCTGAATCGGCCCGATGCAGGCTCGATGCATGACTTCCGGTGGGGTGCAGCGCTGCGATGCTGGCCTACACTGCGGCATGCTCACACGTATGAACCACAGCCGATTGTTGCGTTATGCCGGTCTCTTCACTTGGGGGATGGTCGGCTTTCCGTTGTTGTTGCTGTCCCTTGAGGTGGTGGAGGGCGGTGAGGATGCGGTCGCTCCCCTGTCCTGGCAGGGCTGGGTCGCCTGGGGGGTATTCGGCCTGTGCTATGGCTGGCTGACCCGGGGCCTGGGTGCCCGCCGGATCACGCTCTTCGATCACGGGGTCCTGGCGCTGCTGACGGCCAGCGCGGTGGCCGTCGGCTATTTCAATGAGAGCGGCCTCGGCAGCATCCTGTTGACGGTTTCCGCCTACCTGTTGCCTTGGCTGTTGCCGCTGTCGATCGGCGTGGCCTGGCTGGTCATGAGCCAGCTCGCGCTGGTGCCTGTGTTCGTCAGCGCATTGGGCTTCCCGCCGTTGGAAGCCTTCATGCTGTCCATGCTCTATGCGGGTTTTTCCAGCTTCGTGTATGTGACCAGCCTGGTGGCCCGCCAGCAGGCGCAGGCCCGGGAGGAGCAGAGACGGCTGAATTCTGAGCTGCGCGCGACCCGCGCATTGTTGGCTGAAAGCGTCCGGGTCAACGAACGCACCCGGATTTCTCGCGAATTGCATGACCTGCTCGGTCACCATCTGACCGCGCTGAGCCTGAATCTCGAAGTCGCCAATCATCTGGTCGACGGCAAGGCGCAGGAGCATGTCTCCCAGGCGCATACCCTCGCGAAATTGCTGCTCAGCGATGTCCGCGAGGCCGTCAGCCAGATTCGGGACAGCGACGCGATCGACATGGCCGCGACGCTGTCGCCGCTGGCCGACAATGTTCCAGGGCTGGAGATCGAGATGCGATTGCCGGCGCCGTTCATGATCGACGACCCCGAGCGCGCCCATGTCCTTCTGCGCAGTACCCAGGAAATCATCACCAATGTGGTGCGTCACGCCCAGGCCAGCGCCCTGACACTTCATTACGGATGGCGGGGGAGCGGTATCGAGCTGCGCGCTCACGACAATGGCCGTGGTGCTGATGGCCCGCTCGCCGGCAATGGCCTGCGCGGCATGCGTGAACGACTTGCGGCCTATGGCGGTGAGGTCGAGATCGAGACTTCGCCAGGTTCCGGTTTCACTTTGACGGTCTACTTGCCTGTCATCCCGGTGGATCAGGTCGGACTGCTCGAGCCGCGAATGCAAGGGCCGGCCGCAGAGCCACCGGTGGAGGTTGCGGCATGAAGGCCCCTGATGGCGATTCCAGCCGAATGTTTGATTTGAACGATGGACCCGAGAGGGCGGGACGGCGTGCCGTCTCTCCACCGCGACCTGCCTGGACCGGCTGGCGCGTTTCCGCAATGAAGACACTGGAGGCGACATGATTCGCGTTTGTCTGGTCGACGATCAGACCTTGGTGCGCCAAGGTATTCGCTCTCTGCTGGCTCTTGCCGAGGGTATCGAAGTCGTGGCGGAAGCCATCGACGGGCGTCAGGCGGTCGAGCTGATTCCGCAAATTCGTCCCGATGTCGTGCTCATGGACATGCGGATGCCCGCGATGTCCGGTCTGGAGGCGCTGCAGGCGCTGAGCAAGCTCGATCAACTGCCGCCCACCATCATCCTGACCACCTTCGACGACGATCAACTGGTGCTCGCGGGCATGAAAGCCGGCGCGAAAGGCTATCTGCTCAAGGATGTTTCTCTCGATCAACTGGTCGGCGCGATCCAGGCCGTGGCCGGTGGCGGATCGTTGGTGCAGCCGGCGGTGACGCAGAGGTTGCTTTCGGGTCTGGAGCACATGCGCAACGATTTCGTCAGTCTTGACCGGCCGGACCCGCTGACCGACCGCGAGACCGAAATCCTGCGGCTCATGGCGTCTGGGTTCTCCAACAAGGAGATCGCCAACTCGCTTGGCGTTGCCGAGGGCACCATCAAGAATCATGTGTCGAATATCCTGTCCAAACTGGGCGTGCGCGACCGCACCCGGGCGGTGCTCAAGGCTTTCGAGCTGCAATTGATCTGAGTGGAACGTCCCGGGCGAGCGCAATCCGCCCGGAATCGCGAGCAATCGCGCAAGTGCCACATGTTTCTCTACGATCTCGCGCGGGGTGCTCGCTCCGCACCGGGGTTCCCTGCTACGATTCGGGTCTTGCCCGTCTGACCGGGCATTGGTCCCGGAGAGCCCCTGCATGACCCGTCTGATCGAGATCCTGATTTCCCTTGCGATCGTTGCCGCGCTGTTTCTGATCGTCGGCTTGATCCTGCCGTCCAGTCGTTATCTGGTCGAACGGGTCGAAACGAACCGCAAAACGACCATCGTCTACGACACGCTGAACAATTTCAGCCGTTTCCGGACCTGGAATGCGACACCGCTTCGTGATCCGAAAATGCAGGCCACCATCTCCGGGCCTGCGGCTGGCGTCGGCGCCCAGTTCAACTACGACTCCAAGTCCATGGGTAAAGGCACCTGGAAGATCGTCGAGAGCGTGCCGAATGAGCTGGTCGCCATCGAGATCAACGATGAGCGCATGGGCACCAACAAGCGCACGGAGTTCAAGCTCAAACCGACCGGCAACAACAACCGCAACGTCGAAATCGCCCAGAGCTACAAGGTCGATTACGGTTGGAATCTGTTCGGCCGTTTCGCCGGACTCTATGTCCGCAGCCATGTCGGCGATGACATGAAGTTCGGTCTGGCCAAGCTCACCAATATGCTGGCGTCGGTTCCGAACATCGATCACACCGTCTATGGTGACAGGCTCACCGGTCTGGCAATCGTCGACACGCCGGCCGAGCATCTGCTGTTCGTGCCTGCCGGTACGATCAAGTTCGATGACACCGAGATCCAGAAGTCGATGCGTGCCAACATGGAGTGGATCAACCGCACCATTGCGTCCAACGGCCTCGTCGCCTCCGGCCCGATGCGCATCATCACCAGCGAACAGGGTCGCGACAGCTATACGTTCGATGTTGCCCAGCCTGTCCGTAAAGCCGCCGAAGCCGACGCAGCTGCCAACGCCCCGTTGACGGGGCTCACCTTCCCGGCAGGCAGTCCGGTCAAGTATGAGTTGGTTCCAGCCCGTCGCGCGGTCAGCGGCAAGTTCATCGGGCATCTCCGTGAACTCGAAAACGTACGCAATGCACTGCGCGCGTGGTCTTCACCGCGTGGTTACGATGTCACTGACCGTCCGTATGAGGTGTATGACAGCGGCATCGATGGCGCATTCGAGGAAGATGGCAACTTCACCGTTTACTGGTCGGTCAAGTAACCAGCACGATGTCTCTTGATCCATGATGCCTCGATTGATCATGATCTCCGAAACGCCGCAATTTGCGGCGTTTCGCGTTTGCGGCCCCTGCGCCACAGTCGTGCCCGCATGAAGCTGCACGTCGGTCATCGCGCGCTTGCCGCCTCGGGTGGG
>JBGSID010000239.1:0-5293 GCA_041751895.1 Lysobacteraceae bacterium
GGTCGTCGCATCGAGCGCCGGCTGCGTGCGGGCGTGTTCGGCCACGCCATACAGGAACTGGGCGAGGATCGCCCCCGAGTTGCCGCGCGCACCGTCGATGGCATCGTCGCCGATCCGCTTCAACAGTTCGCCGATATGCCGACTGCGCCGGCTCAGCGCGCCGTTGAGGACGCTGCCAAGGGTGAAGGCGAGATTGTTCCCGGTGTCGCCGTCGGCGACCGGGAAGACATTGATCTTGTTCAGGCCATCGCGGGCGGCGATGACCCGGCGCGCACCGGCGATCAACGCCCGGCGCAGGGCGGGTGCGGTCAAGGTGGCATCCGAGACATGGATGCCATCAGCGCTGCCGGCATCGACGGACAGTTGGGCTGAGGAGACTGGGTCTGAGGGTGCTGTGTTCACGCCCAGAGTCTGCCGCAACTTCCCGGGCGCCGGTGCTGCGTCGCAGCAAAGCCAGTCTGCCGGGCGAGCACTGCAGCCTGGTCACATCCGCGCTATAGTCGGGGACTGGGTTGGACCTTCAGCCTTCGATGGAAACCGCCATGCGCCGCACTCGCCCTGCTCTGATCGCATTTTTCATTCTGGCCTTGGCCAGTTTGCCGGTCGCTGCGCGGACCGCGCAATTGTCGAGTGCCAATGGCGAATCAGCAGACACTGCGGACCTCGGGCCATCCGATGAGCAGGCTGGTCTCGCAGCCAAACCCGCCGCAGGCAAGCGCACGGCAACCCCGGGTGCCACCAAGAATGCAGCTCCAGCCGCCCGTGGCAACGGTACTGCGCCGGTGCGCGCCCCGCGCTGGCACCGCTTCCTGCCCGGCATGTTCCGCTGAGCGTCGACGACGCGTTTTACGCTTGCGCTGGCTTCGTGGGCTGATCGCCCGACCTGAACCGATCGACGCTGATCAATGGCGTCATGTCCGCGCAACGATCCCCTGGATCAGCGAGCTCGACGCCGATCGCGACACGCGCCTCTCTGCGCTGACCGCGCAGTTCCTGCATCACAAGACGATCACGCCGGTCGATGGCCTTGCCCTCGATTCCGATCAGCGTTGCATGCTTGCGGCATTGTGCTGCCTGCCTCTGCTCGAATTCGGTGTGGAGGGCATGCACGGCTGGTCGCAGTTGATCGTCTATCCGGACGCATTCCGGGTGCGGCGCGATCATGTCGATGCCGCCGGGGTGCTGCACGTCGGCGATGATGAATTGAGCGGCGAAGCCTGGGATGCCGGCCCCCTGATCCTGTCCTGGGCCGATGTCTGCGCAGACATGGAGGATCCCGAATCCGGCTGCTGCGTCGCAGTGCACGAAATGGCCCACAAGCTCGATATGCTCGATGGTGTCATCGACGGCACACCACCGCTGCCGCGTGATTGGCAGCGCGCATGGGCGCGCGATTTCCAGGCGGCGTACGATGCGTTCGTGATCGACGTCGATGCGGGGCGCGAGACCTCGATCGACCCGTATGCGGCCGAGGCCACTGATGAATTCTTTGCGGTGTGCAGTGAATATCATTTCAGCGCACCGCAATTGTTGCGTGAGGAAATGCCTGATGTGGCGGCACACCTGACGAAATTCTACGGCGCGAGTCCATTTGATCGCCGCATGTCATAGGTCGAATTTCAACCCGATATTCAAATCTTCTTCGGCACGAACAGACGTGTCGGAATGCCGGATTGAAACCCGGCTTACAGTCCCGGTGGCAGCATCACTTCGAAGCGCGCGCCGCCGAGTTCCCCTGAATCGCCGACGTGAAGCTCGCCACGATAGCTGCGGACGATGTCCTGCACGATCGCAAGACCGATCCCGTGACCTTGCACGCGTTCGTCGCCTCGGACTCCGCGTTGCAGCACCAGGGCGATGCGGTCGTTGGGAATGCCCGGGCCGTCGTCTTCCACCACGAGCTTCAGGCCGGGCCGACGATTCGGTGCGCTTTCACCGGCGCGGGCAGTCAGCAGGACGCGTGAATCCGCCCATTTGAACGCATTCTCCAGCAGATTTCCGAGCAGTTCCTGCAGGTCGCCCTTCTCGCCGTAGAAGCGCGCATCGGTGTCGATCTCGAACTCGCAAAGCACGCCTTTCGCCGCATAGACTTTCTCCAGTCCGCGGACGATTTCCTCGGCATTGCTTTCGATCGCCAACGGCGCAGCGAACAGCTTGTGGCCGCCGGAGGCCGCGCGGCTGAGCTGATAACCGACCAGGTCGTTCATGCGCTTCAGCTGCTCATTGATGTCCGCGCGCAACTCAGGGCCGTCGCTGCTGTCGTCGAGTCGGGTGCGCAGGACTGCCAGCGGAGTTTTCAGGCTGTGCGCGAGGTCGGCCAGGATGTTGCGCTGGCGTTCGAGATTCTCGCGTTCGCTTTCGATGAAGGCATTGATGCTTTCCGTTAGCGGTTCGAGTTCGCGCGGATGACGCTCGGTCATGCGTGTGGCGATACCGCGCTGCACGCGCTTGAGTTCATCGATAACGCGGCGCAGCGGGCGCAGACTCCAGCGCAAAACCACTACCTGAAGCAGCAGCAGCAGCCCGCCGACGCCACCCAGATAACCCCAGAGCGCGCGCCGGAATACATTGAGTTGGCTCTGAAGGCGCGCGGTGTCTTCAATGATGTAGATGGTGTATGGAACTTCATCGGAGAGATCGTCGCCCGGCCAGACCAGGCCGTAACCGTAACGGTATGCCTGACTGTTTTCGCCGTTCGCACGGATGATGGTCAATGGCCCTTCGAAGACTTCCTGTCGTGCTTTCAGCACGCGTACCGGGGGTAATTCCGGGCCTTTCGCCGAGGGTGAATCCCATTGCGTGAAGCTCAGTGCGACCTGCGCATACAGGCCACTGCTCGGGCGCTTCAGGCGCGGATCGGGCAGTTTCTCGTCGAACGGCGGCACCAGATCACCTCCGCGGCTGAACTCGGTCTCCCGGGCGACATCGAGTGCGTAGTCGCGGAGGCGTGCCCTCAGGGTGTTTTCAGCGGTGCTGATGAAGGCACGGTCGAGCGCGTAACCCGCGAGCGCGAGAAACGCGATCAGACCGATGCTGGCCGCCAGCAACTGCCGTGTCTGCAGCGAGCGCGGGCGCCAGAGGAACAGTCGCTCACGCGAAGCCACGGCGGCAACTCCGCGCGCGCGCGCCGCCGTGTCGCATCCTCAGCGAATGGTTTCCGGCGGTAGGCGATCCGGACGGGTTCAAATGTCGCCGGTACGCGCGATCGCGAATCGGTAGCCGCGCCCGCGAACAGTTTCGATGGGTTTGAGCGCGCCATCCGGGTCGAGTTTCTTGCGAAGACGACCGATGAAGACCTCAAGGACATTGGAGTCGCGGTCGAAATCCTGCTGGTAGATGTGCTCGGTCAGGTCGGCTTTCGAGACCAGTTCGCCAGCGTGCATCATCAGATATTCGAGCACTTTGTATTCGTAGCTGGTGAGGTCGACATTGCCGCCGTTGACGCTGACGGTCTGTGCTGCGAGATCGAGGGTCACCGGGCCGCATTCCAAGGCTGGCTTGCTCCAGCCTGCGGCGCGACGGACCAGTGCGTTGATGCGAGCGAGCAGTTCTTCGACATGGAAGGGCTTGACCAGATAGTCGTCGGCGCCCTGCTTCAGGCCTTCGACTTTGTCCTGCCAGCTGGAACGGGCGGTTAGGATCAGGACCGGAAATTGTTTGCCCTCGCTGCGCAGGGCCTGGATCAGCTCCATGCCCGACATCTTCGGCAGTCCTAGATCGATGATCCCGAGATCGAAGGGGACTTCACGGCCCATGTACAGGCCTTCTTCGCCGTCCTGGGCGGTGTCTACTGCGAATCCTTCGCGTTTCAGCCGGGCAGCGAGGGTCTCGCGGAGAGGGGCTTCGTCTTCGACAAGAAGAATACGCATCGGTTACTCCAAGGCTGGCGGAGGTGCCAGCGTCTCATTCAGGAATGGAGCATAGCCGCGCCCGTACGGTGTCCGGGCGTATTCGGTTCGTCTCGTTCATATTTCGCTTAGGCGGGTCGGCCCCTGCGCAGTGCGTGGGGCGTGCTTGCAGCGTCAGTTATCGCCGCGACGGCGGCGTTGGCGTGGCGTGTTGTCGTCGCTCTGCCCGCCGTTGCGGCGTGGCTCGGAGCCGGGTTGTGCGTCGTCCATGTAGATCCGCACGCGGCCCTCATCGTCGACCACTTTGATGCGGGTGACGTCCCGGCCGTCGTATTGCATATGTTCGGCGCTGAGGATCTGACCGCGATTGGAGCGCTCGATCCGACGTACGGCGTCGGAGAGCGTGTCGTTCTGCGACGAACGGCTCGAGTCCTGTGGTGGCGCTGTGCGCGGGCCTGGCCATTGCTGGGCCATCGCCGGGACGGCAACGCCCGCTAAGGTGATGGCCAAGGAGGTCAACGACAGCAGGTGGCGGGCAAGCGGCATAGGGATAGGCTCTGTAGCTGATGCGCGAAGAAATGAAATATGGAACACATCATCGCGCTTGGGATAGGCATTCTCGAAAGGGTGCGGTGAATCCGTCCTTAACTTTTTCTTACAACGTGATCGGGGTTCAGGATGGCTTGCCGTGCAAGCTCATGGCACAAGCCGATGGGATCAGTCATTGATCAGTAGATTTCACCGACGCAACAGCGCAGCGATCCGCCAGCTGCTTCGATGGCGTCCAAGGCTACATCACGCACCGTGAACCCCGCCGTTGCCAGTAATGCAAGCGTGCTGTTCGAGACTGAATGAGCGGAATTGGCGCTCATCCAGACGGCATTGTCGCTCAACGCGATGCTATTTCCGGAAAAGGCCGCATGTTCCTTTGCCGAGAGTCGGATGCCGTGCGGGTGATAGACGCTCACGATCGTGTCGACTGTCGCCGGGTCCGCGAAGCCGTCGGGACAGATCATCGCAGCCCGACCCGCCAGAACGGCGAGCACGACATTGGTGTGGTACTCGCCTGGGGCGAGGTCGAACATCAGGGTCGCGCGCAGGCCGAAGGCCTCGTGCATGAGTCGGGCGCCGGTCTCGTCGCAGCGCTCGGAGAGACCGCAGAAGCCCAGCCCGCGCGCCCGGTCGATGACCAGCGCGCCGGTCAGCTCGCAGGCATGCGGCTGTAAGGACAGATCAAATTCGGCGTAGCCGAGCGAGTCGGTGAAGAACCGGCGGATATCGGCACGGTTGGCCTCGCGCTGACGCACCGGATGGCGCATACGGCCTACGATCAGTCGATCCTGCGCGGTGGCGAAGACGTTGTTCGGGAACACGGCATCGGGTGTGGCCGGGTCGCCGGCGAAACAGATCACCGGCAGCTCCGTCGACAGCGCGCGCTGCAGCTC
>JBGSID010000240.1:0-33258 GCA_041751895.1 Lysobacteraceae bacterium
CTCGCCGCCTGCAAGCGCGAGGCCGAAGCGCCTGCCGCACCTCCCGTCGAGACCGCGCCCGCCAAGTCTGCATTCGCGTTCAATGACGCCATCGACCCGGCCGATTTCGCCGAGCACGTGAAGACGCTCGCTTCCGACGAATTCGAAGGCCGCGCACCCGGCACACCGGGCGAAGAGAAGAGCGTCGAATACATCAAGGCCCAGTTCGAACGCATGGGCCTGAAGCCCGGCAATGGCGACAGCTACTTCCAGACCGTGCCGATGATGGAAACCACCGCCGACGAATCGACGACGATGACCATCGACGTCAAAGGCAAGCCGCACACGCTGAAGTTCGGCAGCGACATGGTGATCGGCACCCGCACCGGGCAACCGGAGATCAAGATCGACGCCAGCGATCTGGTCTTCGTCGGCTATGGCGTAGATGCCCCCGAACAGAAGTGGAACGACTACGCCGGGCTCGATGTGAAGGGCAAGACCGTGGTCATGTTCGTCAACGACCCGGGCTTCCACGCCAAGGATCCGACGCTGTTCGAAGGCAAGCGCATGACCTATTACGGGCGCTGGACCTACAAATTCGAAGAAGCCGGCCGCAAGGACGCGGCGGCGGCGCTGATCATCCATGACACCGAAGGCGCGTCCTATGGCTGGGACGTGGTCAAGAACTCGTGGTCTGGCGCCCAGTACGACCTGCGCGCGACCGACGACCCGGCTCCGCGCGTGCCGCTGCAGGGCTGGATCACTGGGGAACAGGCCAAAACGCTGTTTGCCGATGCGGGCCTGGATCTGGACGCGATGCGTGCCGCCGCCAACAAGCGTGGCTTCAAACCGGTTCCGATGCCTGCCAAGGTCAGCGTAACCCTGAAGAGCACCTCGGTCGAAAAGGATTCCCGCAACGTGCTGGCCTTGCTGCCGGGCACGGAAAAACCCGATGAGGCCGTCGTCTACATGGCGCACTGGGACCATCTGGGCAAACACCCGGACGAAACCGGCGACAACATCTACAACGGCGCGGTCGACAACGCGACCGGCGTCGCGGGCATCCTCGAAATCGCCGGGCAGTTCGCCAAGAACAAGCCGAAGCGCTCGGCGCTGTTCGCCGCAGTCACGCTGGAGGAGTCCGGCCTGCTCGGTTCGAAGTATTACGTCGCGCATCCGAGCATCCCGCTGGATCACACGGTGGCGGTGATCAATCTGGATGCGATGAGCGTCTCCGGCCGCACCCACGACATCACCGTGGTCGGCATGGGCAACTCCGAGCTCGAAGACATTCTCAAGCCGATCGCCGAGCAGCAGGGGCGCAAGCTGGTCGAAGAATCGAATCCTGCCGGCGGTTACTACTTCCGTTCCGATCACTTCAACTTCGCCAAGGCCGGCGTGCCTGCGCTGTATACCGACGGCGGCACCGATCTGGTCGATGGCGGCACCGTGGCCGGCGAAGCTGCCGGCAAGGATTACAACGAACATCGTTACCACAAGCCCGGCGACCAGTACGACGCGGCAACATGGAAACTCGACGGCACGATGGAAGACCTGAATGCGGTCTACAACGTCGGCGCAACGCTCGCGAACGGTGATGCGTGGCCCAACTGGTATAAAGGCAACCCGTTCCGCGCCGCACGTGAAGCGATGATGGCGAAAACACCAGCGGCTGCAGCCGAACCGGCGAAGTGATGCGACGAACCGTCTTCTGAGAGATCACTCGTCCGTAATACCGAAACAACAACGGCGCCGGAAGGCGCCGTTGTTGTTTGAACCCTCTCGGACCGATCAGAGCGAACGCGAGAAGGTGAAACCGTTCGTGACCTTGTCTTCCGCCGCCTGCATCAACGGCTTGGGGTCTCTGCTGGCGTCCTGGACCTGGCGATCCTGCAACTGACGCTCCTGCGCGTTGTTCTGGTTCGCGACCTTCTGCTGCAGCTGATCGTCGCTCTGGCTCTTCGACTGCTCGACATTCACATAACCACTGAAGATCGGCTCCTTGCTCACCTTCTCGGCGATCATCACATGGCCGTTCTTCACGTCCATGTATTCCGGTTTTTCAGACAGGCCGGGCGTCGTCCTCGTGGTGATCACCACGTCGGTCGCTACTTTTCTGGCGTCTTCTTCGGTCACGCCCGTCTTGTTCTGAACGAGATTCATCGCACGCGCGAACAACTCGCGTTCTCCGGGCGTCATCTCCATCTCTTTCTGTTTGGCAGGCGCCTGAAGCATCGCGCCGGAACGATCGAGATCCGGCCCGGCGACTCCATGCGCACCCCGCGACTGCGGTGACTCTTCATGGGCCTGGGAGGCACCCGTCTGCGGCCCGGACTGCTGTCCAGAGAAGCGCTCGCTCATTTCAAAGCTCCCATCTCAATATTCCTGCGATCGTGGCCTTCGGCCGTTGCGGACCCCTGTTTGCCGCCCGAGCATACTGCGGAACACGCCAGTCCGCACGGCACATGGCTTTGCGGGAGCGCTATGGGGTTCAGCCCGCAGCAGCCCGTTCAGGCCAGACCGTCTTAGCCAGCAGCTCATCGCCCCAGTCGAAATGCAGGGCGCCGTTCTTCAGTAGCAGCGAAACAAAATTGAAGACATTGCGCGCAAACATGTCGCTGGCATGGATCGCACCGCTGCTGGCGAGGTTCAATGGACCTGAAACCGTCACTCCGCCATGGACGACGTTGTCACCCGGCTGCGTGAGTTCACAATTGCCACCGGTCTCGGCGGCCAGATCCACGATCACACTGCCCGGCTTCATACCGGCGACCATCGCTGCGCTGACGATCTTCGGTGCCGGACGCCCCGGCACGGCGGCAGTGGCGACGATCACGTCGATGTTCTTCAGATGATCGGCAAGCCGCTGCTGCTGCAGGGCGCGCTCCTCGTCGGTGAGCTGACGGGCGTAACCGCCCTCGCCTGCGGCGCTGACGCCCAGATCGAGGAATTTGCCTCCGAGTGACTCGATCTGCTCGCGGGTTTCCGGTCGGACGTCGAAACCTTCGACCTGGGCGCCGAGGCGCTTCGCGGTGGCGATGGCCTGAAGACCGGCGACGCCAGCGCCGATGACCAGCACTTTCGACGGACGAATCGTGCCGGCCGCCGTGGTCAGCATCGGGAAAAAGCGCGGCGCGAGTTGCGCGGCGATCAGCATGGCTTTGTAACCCGCCATACCCGCCTGCGAACTGAGGATATCCATCGCCTGCGCGCGGGTCGTGCGTGGCAGACGCTCCAATGGGAAGGCAATGATGCCGCGCGCCTGCAGCGCTTCAGCGCGTGCCGCGTCGCCTTGCGGCTGCAACATCCCGACGAGGACAGCGCCCGACTTCATCATGCCGATGGCCTGCGCCGAGGGTGGCTGCACACAGACCACGATATCGGCGGCACCCAACACGGCCTCGGCAGTCGCCACCAGCTCGGCGCCCGCATCGGCAAAAGCCGCATCGGACGCATGTGCTCCGTTGCCGAAACCGTGCTCGATGCGAACGCTGACGCCTGCCGCGACGAGCTTTTTGCATGTTTCGGGCGTCAACGCCACTCGGCGTTCACCGGGGGCGGATTCACGCACCGCACCGATGATCACGCTTGCCGATGCCGGCTCAGCGGCCGTTGCCCCACCGTGTTCTGCAGCCGTTTCCACCATCGCACGCCTCTCCATCGATCCGCTTCGGTTGCCCGCATCGTAACAGGTGGATGCGTTGCCACGGCGGACACCGCAGCGAAAACCTGCCACGAAAAAGGCCGCCGAGGGAAGCCATCGGCGGCCTTGTAAACATTGCCTTCACGAGTGGGCCATCCGGATCAGGATGGGATCGGTCGTCAGGAAGCGGCGACGCGCGTATGGCTGAGCTGCTGCCACATGTCGCGCATGGCCTCGTCGAACGGAGCCTCGGACGACCGCAACGTGACCCGGCCCTTGGCGACCAGAGCTGCAAGCTCTTCAGGCGACACCACAAGCTTGCGCATGCCACGGCGATTGACGACCAGGAAACGCGAGGTCAAAGGACTTACCCAAGCGATGCGAGCGGCGGATTCACGGCCATCTTCTTCGGTCAGACGCAGATTCTGGCCGACCCGCAAACGACGCATCCGCGCCGCCATCGACAGGTCGTACTCGAAGTTGTCGCTGCCACCGACGACGCGTAGACCGCCCCAATTCGCAGCATCACTGGCTTCGACCACGGCTTCTTCCGCCGGCACCGGATGCACGATGCGGGGCTGGTCGGGGAATGCCAATGCCGTGACGATTCTCGCCAGCGAGTCGCGTGCAGCCGTGGCATCAAGGCCACAGCTCGCGTAGCAACGTCCAAGCGGACCCTGCAATTCAAGAATCCTGTCGGCAACCTTTGCGCCTTCAGCACGTGCGGCATCGGCGTCGGCCTGGATCAGGCTTTCACCTGCAGAGACCGCTGACAGGTACTGCGCCGAACTGGGCCCTTCACGCAGCCACGTCTGTACGAGGTGATGACGCCAATGGCCAGTGAGAAATTCGGCGATGCCGGAAGTCAACTGGCGCTGACCCAATCTCGAGGCAAGCAGATCGTCGACCGCACGGCGGGCATGGTGCAGCCGCTCGCGACCACACACAGCATCGGCAGCGCGCTGCTCGGCCAATTCGCGCATCTTTTTCTGTTGCTCAAGATGATCGCGCAGTTCGCTCGCTGCGAACTCAAAGATGGCCTTGTCGTCCTGATAATCCTCGACCACACGGTCCACCGCCAGTTCGGCATGGGTCAGTGTCTGCTGATCCTGCGGCGAATCGCCGACATTGCCATCGCAGGCTTCGCTCAGCGCTTCGAGCAACTTGCGGCCAGGATGAGCGCGCTGATCGAACAGGCTGTCGTCACTCAACGCCAGCTTGAGGTATGGCGCCACCAAGCGGCCATACATTGCGCGGGAACGGGTCATCGCAGCGTGGCTGCGGGCAAGCGTCTGCAGCAGGATACCGACCAGATCGATCGCATCCTCGTCGATTTCGCTGAAACGGGTCTGGGTGGGGTCGTAGCCAAGCTGGCGCGAACCGCTCACGATCTGATCACGGATCACTGCCGACAGCGGACGACCATCGTCACCGACCAGCGCACGGACGTAAGGCGCGGGATCATCCCCTTGCAGCATGGAAGCGATACCAAGCAATTCCTGCGGCGCAAGCACTCGCACGCCGTTCACGGCAGACGAAGGCGGCGGCATCGAACCCGGGCGCAAAACACTCTGGCGCCATGCACGCAGTTGCTGGTGCACGGATTCGCGATAGCGCAGCGGCCGCCCGGAGCTGTCGGCAAGCATGCCTCCGCCCATCGGTTGGCTGCCAGCCATCGGCTGCCCACCAGAGAACCCCCAAGGCATGCTCGGCGTCTGCCCGTAACCGGACTGACCGCCCTGCTGCTGATTATTCTGCTGCTGACTGTTCTGCTGCGGGCCGCGCGCTTCGACCAGCCCACCATCGGGCGACCAACCGGCCGATGGATCCATGTGCTGCGCGGGCGACGCAGCGGGTGCCGGCGCTTCGCGTGGGGCGAAACCATGCTCAAGCGCAGCATTGATCTTGGTGTACAGCTCGTCCAGCGCTTTCGACAGCCGCTTCTCCAACTGAAGGAAGATCAGTCGGCGCAGTTCGGGGGTGAGGTCGTCTTCGCTGAAGAGTTTGACGAAAGCCGTGACAGAGACTTCAGGCCGCAACGGGTTGGTTTCCGGCGCCTGACGTGGCAGACCCAATGCGGTCGCCAGTCCATCCAGTCGTTCGTCCATTTGATGCAGCGGGTGCATCAACTGGTGTTCGAGCAACTCGACAATCTGCTGGCCCGCGAGGTGGATTTCGAGCTGGGCTTCGGACATCAAGCTCAAACCGCTGTTCTCGACTCCGCGTGGACGCGGGTTGCGCCAACGGTCGAACGAGGCCTCAAGCGAGTCACGGTAGCGGCTGGCCAGTTCCAGAGCGCGCTGGTTCAACAACCGGATCGCGATCCGGTCGTCATAGATCGCGCTGCTCTCATGGCTTGCGATTGCAGCCAATCGGACTTGTTCCTCGATATCACCCCAGAAACCGGCAAGCACCCTCGAGAGTGAGGTCACCGCATCGCGGCGGACCGACTCGAAAGTTTTCTCGGCATTCTGGCGCTCGCCTTGGGAGCGACCTGGGAAAAACCGGCTGTTGTCATCCATACGGGTCGTATCGAAGTGGGTTTGGGGGGAGAATAAAAAAACGGCTGGTCTACCAGACGTTACCATCCTCCAACAGCCATGGAGTCGTCTGTGACCTCACTCGCAAATCATCCAAGCCAAAGATTGCAATTGATCGATGGCCGACGATCGGTCCCAAGCCGCCTACTCGGCGCCCCGGGACCTGATCATCCCACGTTGCTGCGCATGTTGCAGTCCGCTGTTCGCGTGCCCGATCACGGAAAACGGACACCGTTCCGGTTCCTGCGCATTGAAGGCGATGCCCGTCACAGTCTTGGCGCCTATTTGGCAGAACGCAGCCGCGTCCTCGACCCGGACGCCTCTGACAGCGCGGTAGAGAAAGACCGCCTGCGGTTCTCGTTTGCGCCGGTGATCGTCACCGTGATCGCCAAAGTCGGCCCCGACGCGAAAATTCCCGTACAGGAACGGCTGCTGTCTGCCGGCTGTGTCTGCTTCGCGCTGCTGCAGGCTGCGCAGGCGATGGGCTTCGGTGCGCAATGGCTGACCGGTTGGGCGGCCTACGACCCGCACATCCGCGCACTGCTCGGGATCGCCGATGACGAGGTCGTCGCCGGCTTCATCCATATCGGCACCGCGCAGTCGGAAGCGCCGGAGCGCGACCGCCCCGACCCGGCAGCCCTGCTCACTGACTGGACACCCGCATGAGCACGCCCGGCGAAGACGACGACATTCTCGATCGCGACCTCGAAGGCCAACCCCATGCATCGGGCCCGGAACCCGCGCCGGTCTATCTAATCGACGCCAGCATCTACGTGTTCCGCGCCTGGCACACGATGCCGGACGAATTCCAGGACACCGATGGCTGGCCGACCAATGCGGTGCAGGGTTTCTCGCGCTTCCTCCTGGATGTCCTTGAACGCGAGCGTCCGAAGCACATCGCGGTCGCGTTCGACGAAGCGCTGGACTCCTGTTTCCGCAACGCGCTGTACCCGGCATACAAAGCCAACCGCGACCCTGCCCCGGAAGAGCTGAAACGCCAGTTCGCGCATTGCAAGGCGTTGTGCGCCGCCCTTGGGCTGGCCGTGCTGGGCCATCCCGAATACGAAGCCGACGACCTGATCGGCAGCGCGCTGTTGCATGCACGCGGCGCGGGCCATCGCGGCATCATCCTGTCTGCAGACAAGGATCTGTCGCAGTTGCTGCATATCGGCGACGAACAGTGGGATTACGCCCGCAATCAACGCTGGGGCGCGCATGGTGTCCGTGCACGGCACGGCGTGGAGGCGCATCAGATCGCCGACTATCTCGCACTCAGCGGAGATGCTGTCGACAACATCCCGGGCGTACCCGGCATCGGCGCCAAGACTGCGGCCGTGCTGCTGGCGCATTTCGGCGACCTTGACAGCCTCCTCGCGCGGATCGATGAAGTGCCGTTCCTGCGTTTTCGCGGCGCCAAACAGGCAGCCGTGAAGCTGCACGAGCATCGCGACAGCGCCCTGCTGTTCCGCCGCCTCACCACCATCGCCTGCGATGTGCCGATCGGCGATACCGCACCGCGCTTCGCCCGCAACACTGCAGAAGCATCCTCGCTCAATGCACTCTGCGACGCGCTGCGCTTCGGCCCGATGACGCGTCGTCGCATCTATGCTGCCGGTGGTTTGAATTTCGCCGATCATGCGCCACAGGCGTGAGACATCACTGTCGTCATGCTGAGCCAGGGCGCGGCACGAGGAAGGACCTGCGGCTCTTTCCACCTCTACACTGAAAAAGCGCCCTCACGACAGACTTGATCTGCGTCTGGGATGACATGACATTGCGATGCGCCATCCCACATTTTCCATTTGATATATCGAGACCCGTATGACCGAATCACGCGAAGTGCTCTACGAAGGCCAATGGCTGCGCCTGGTGCGCATCGGCCGATGGGAGTCCTGCGAACGCACCCACGGCGGTAACGGCATGGCGGTCATCGTCATCGCGGTAACGCCACAGGACGAAGTGCTGTTCGTCGAGCAGCATCGTGTTCCGCTCGGTGCGCGCACCATCGAGATGCCGGCAGGCTTGGTCGGCGACGACCACAGCCACGACACCCTGGAAGACGCCGCACGGCGCGAATTGATCGAAGAAACCGGCTGGCGAGCGAACAAGGTCGAAGTCTTGTTGATCGGCCCGACGTCGTCGGGCATGAGCAACGAACGCATCGCCTTCGTCCGCGCCCGCGAGCTGGTGAAAGTCGGTGCCGGTGGCGGCGTCGGCAATGAAGACATCACCGTACATACGGTACCGCGCCTGCAGGCGCCGGCGTGGCTGATGCAGAAACAGAGCGAAGGCTACGAACTCGACCTCAAACTCTGGGCAGGCTTGTGGATGATCGAACACAACCCGGACGGGTCGCGGGCGGATTAGGACACCTTGAGTTAGGCAGCCGTGAGACCGCTAGCGTTCCGTAGGAGCGGCGCAAGCTGCGATGGATCATGGAAAGTCTTTTCCTACCCATCGCGGCTTGCGCCGCTCCTACGAAAGCGCCCCAGAAAACCAGCCGAACGCTTCACTCACCCTTCCGCCATGAACGCTTCGATCTCGTCCGCACTGCGCGCGAGATTGTCGGAGAGCACCTTGTGTCCGTCTTTGGTCACGAGGATGTCGTCCTCGATGCGGATGCCGATGCCACGCCACTTGTCGTGCACGGTTTTTTCGTCGATACCGACGTAGAGGCCAGGTTCGATCGTGAAGACCATGCCGGTCTCCAGCAAGCGCGATTCTCCGTCGAGTCGATATTCGCCCACGTCGTGGACATCGAGGCCGAGCCAGTGCCCGGTTTTGTGCCGGTAGAAGCGCTTGTACGTGCCTTCGGCGATGTTCTTTTCTAGCCCGCCTTTGAGCAAGCCCAGCCGCAACAGACCTTCGGTCAGGGTTTCGACCGCAGCCACATGACCGGCCTCGTAGGGAATGCCGGGCCGCGCCTGCGCAAGTGCGGCACGCTGGGCGTCACCAACGAGATCGTGCAGTGCGCGCTGCTCCTTCGTGAAGCGGCCGTTGACCGGAAAGGTACGGGTGATGTCGGCGGCGTAACCGCGATATTCCGCACCGGCGTCGATCAACACCAGCGAGCCATCCTTCGCCTGGGCGTTGTTGGCCCGGTAATGCAGCACGCAGGCGTTGTCGCCAGCACCGATGATGCTGCTGTAGGCCGACTCGGCATCGTGACGACGGAACACATGCTCGATTTCCGCCTGCAGTTCGTATTCGTGGATGCCCGGCCTGGCCGCGCGCATCGCCGCAAGATGCGCTTCGATGCTGATGTCGACGGCACGTTGCATCAACTTGAGTTCGTCGCGGTCCTTGAACAGCCGCATCTCGTCGAGCAGATGCCCCAGTTCGAGGAACTCGTGCGGCGGCTGTGCGCCCATCCGCATCTGCGCGCGGACGCGATTGAGCCAGCCGATCAATTTCAGATCGAAATCGGTGTCGCGCCCGAAATGGTAGTAGACGCGGGTCCGGCCTTCGAGCAGACCCGGCAGGATCTCGTCGAGATCGTCGATCGGATAGGCATCATCCATGCCGAAGGCATCGACCGCGCCTTCCGGGCCGGTGCGCGGCCCGTCCCAGCCTTCGCGCTCCGGATCGCGTTCGCGGCAGAACAGCAATGCTTCGCCGTGCTTGCGCCCGGGAATCAGCACCAGCACCGCTTCGGGCTCCGGGAAGCCAGTGAGGTACCAGAGGTCGGAATCCTGACGATAGGGGTAATGGGTGTCGCGGCTACGGATGCGTTCCGGGGCCGAAGGAATCACCACGATGGCATCGTCGCCGGCCATCCGCATCAGCTGACGACGACGGCGCAGATAGAGCTGGGCGGAAATTCCAGTCGAAGTCATGCGGTCGCAGTCAGGCCGAGGGGGTCATGAACTCAATGCAGCTGGCGCCGGTGACGGGCCGCCATCGCACAATCGCCATGCAGCAGCAGCGCCGCAACCCGGACGAACTCCTCGATCTCGACCAGCGCCGCCTCATCGTCCTCGTCACCTTCATCCTGAGGGCTGGCCGCAGCCAGTTTCGCGATGTCGGCCAGCGCCTCGCCGCTTTCCTCGGACAAGGGCGGACTCGCACCGGCCGCCAAGCCGAAACCACCGAGAAAGCCACGACACCAGTCGAACAGGCCGCCGCTGCGCGCCTCGATCGAGGCGTCCGGCTCCGGCACCAGCAGTTCGAACCCGAAGTCACGGTCTTCGATCTGGGCGACGCTGGCCTCTCGCAGACGGTCCAGCGGGCTTCCGGCATCCGGGGCCGTCAGTGCGTCGTCGGCAAGCACCTGCGCCAGCCATCGCGGCGAATCGCCACCGCCGCCGGCCAGCCAACCACAGAGCGCGCCGTGCAACTCGGAGGCGCTCACGCCCAAACTCCGTACGCGAACGGCATCCTCGACTTCCTGGAGGCTGGGCAAAGCAGGCTTCATCAGGCGTTCATGGCTTCTTTTCGGCAAGATCCGGAGTGTACAACGCCGGTCTCACTCCGGTCTCCGTATTCCCCGCTCAGCACGCTCCGCAATCGACCCGATTACCCCTTACACTGGCCCGGTGTCATGTGCATCTTGGGGGACACGTGTCCGATTCCGCGCAACTGCAGCTGATCGCCTCATTGGCTCTGGCCGGTGCGCTCGGGATAGTGCTGTGCGTGGTCTGGAGCCGACGGGTCGGCGCCGACAAACGACACACCCGCCAACTGCGCGAACGCGAGGATCGGCTCAAGCTGGCGTTGTGGGCGTCGTCCGAACAATATTGGGACTACGACATCAAGACCGGCCACATGAACCGGATGTGGGTCGACCCATACAGCACGACGCCCGAGCTGCGCGTGCTCACCGTCACCAACGACGATCACCGCATCCATCCCGATGACCTGCCGCAGGTGCTGGAGAAACTGCGCAACCATCTACGCGGCCAATCGGAGCTGTTCATCTCCGAACATCGCATCCTCGATCCACGTGGCGAATGGCAGTGGGTTCGCGCGCGCGGTCGCGCGGTGGAGAACGGCGCGGACGGCAGAGTCCGGCGCATCGCTGGCACCGCACGCGACATCACCCTGGTGCGCCAGGCCGAGCGCGAGCGCCGGATCGCCATTGCGGTGCTGCGCAGCATGAACGAATCCGTCGCGGTCCTTGATCGCGACTTCAACTTCATTTCGATCAACCCGGCCTTCACCCGCACCACCGGCTACACCGAGCGCGAAATCATCGGCAAAAACGCCAACATGCTCGACAGCTCCCAGCACGACGCCGTCTTCTACAACCGGATCCGGCAGAAATTGTCCGGCGAGGGGCACTGGGCCGGCGAAATGTGGCAACGGCGCAAGAACGGCCAGGAATTCCTGTGTTCGATCGAGTCCACTTCGACCGAGGGCATCTACGGCGAACATCGCGTCTACATCGCGGTCATCACCGATATCACCCAGCAGAAGCGCGCCGAGCAGGAGCTGCGCTATCTGGCCAACTTCGACACGCTGACCAATCTGCCGAACCGGGCAATGCTGTCGGAGCGGCTGTCACGCGCGATCGTGCGTGCGCGGCGCCAGAATCACCGGATCGCAGTGCTGTTCCTCGACCTCGACCGCTTCAAGGACATCAATGACTCGCTCGGCCACACCGCCGGGGACCGTATCCTGCGCGCCGCCGCGATGCGTCTGCAGGAAACCGTGGGCGAACACCAGACCGTGGCACGCCTGGGCGGCGACGAATTCACGGTGGTGCTGGAAAATCTCGACCAGCCAGCCGAAGCCGACAAGATCGCGCGCGAGATCATCACGGCATTCGAAGCGCCCCTGGTCCTCGACGATCGCCAGGAAGTCGTGATCTCGCCGTCGATCGGGATCAGCCTCTACCCGGATCACGGCCAGGTGCCGACCGAACTGCTGAAACAGGCCGACACCGCGATGTACCAGGCCAAGGCGGCCGGCCGCCGCACCTTCGTCCGCTATGACGACAGCATGGAAATCGCCAACCGCCACCGCGCACAGCTTTCCAGCGCGCTGCACAAGGTGTTGGATCGCGGCGAGTTGCGCCTCGTCTTCCAACCGAAGCTGTCGCTGACCACGCGGCGCATCACCGGGGTGGAGGCACTGCTTCGTTGGAAGAGCGAAGAATACGGCGAGATTCCGCCGGTCCAATTCATCCCGCTCGCCGAAGAAAGCGGGATGATCCTCGAAATCGGCGCGTGGGTACTCTATGAGGCCTGTCGCACCCTGCGCCGCTGGCATGATGCGGGCATGACCGAATTGAGCATGGCGGTGAATGTCTCGGTGCTGCAGCTGCTGCGCGGCGATTTTGCGGACATCGTGCGCAGGACGCTGGCCGACACCGGCGTGCCGCCGCATGCTTTGGAACTGGAGCTGACCGAAAGCGTGCTGATGGCCAACGCCGAACAGACCTCCGCAAAACTGCAGCAGCTACGCGAAATGGGCGTATCACTGGCGATCGACGACTTTGGCACCGGTTATTCCTCACTGGCTTACCTCAAGCGGCTGCCGATCACCACGCTCAAGATCGACAAAACCTTCATCACCGACCTCAACCGCGACCCCGACGACACCGCCATCACCACGACGGTCATCACAATGGCCCATTCGTTGGGCCTGGCGGTCGTCGCAGAAGGCGTGGAGACCGAAACCCAACTGCGCTTCCTGGATCACTTCCGCTGCGACGAAGTCCAAGGCTACTGGCTGTCGAAGCCGGTCGACCCGGAAACCTGCCTGCAATTCATCCGCGACTGGGCGCCAGCCAAGGCCACAGGCGTCCCGCCCCTCGCCGCCGCCCTGCAGGCGCCGAACGGGCATGCTTGACCCCCGGCTAACGCCTGCCTATCGTGCCGTCATGGACACCTCCGAAGTGATCTCACAACTGCGCGCCCTGGCTGACCGGGTCGACACCCTTGCCCAGCGCGTCCAACGGCTCACCGAAGAGAACCACAGCCTGCGCCAGCAGCAGGAGCAGTTGGCCAACGATCGATCACAACTGCTGGCCAAGAACGAACAGGCGCGCATGCGCGTCGAGGCCATGATCGCGCGACTGAAGTCGCTGGAACAACACACGTGAACCAGCACCCATGAGCGAACCGGTCAGCATCCGCATCCTCGACCGCGAGTACACCGTCGGCGTCGCCCCTGAAGAGCGCGAAAGCCTGCTCGCAGCTGCACGCCTGCTCGAAACCAAAATGCGCGAAGTGCGTGGCAGCAATCGCATGGCCGCGGTGGATCGCGTCGCTGTCCTCGCGGCGCTCAATCTCGCGCACGAGCTCGAACAACTGCGCAACGAAAACGCATCCCGTGATCGCGAAATCGCGCGCACGCTCGGCGAATTGAATCGCAAACTGGATGGACTTTCCTCTGCAGGCTGAACCGCGGCAGAACCTGAAAACACCGTCTTTTTCGGCAAAATTCGTTTTCATCATGGCTGCCGCCCTTGCACTCCGGCGTTGCACGCCTATACTGCGTTTGCGTCCTCTGCTGTGAACGACGGCGCGCGCAAACATACACCTTGGCCCTTAAATACGACCACGGGGGCGCGACGGAATCCGGGTGTGCATGTCCGCCTTGTTGCGGGAAGCCCGATGGAAGCCAAGCGTCCCCACTTGAACCCCGGGTTCAAGGTCGTTTCGCGCGCATCGTCACGGCGGAGGATGTCTTGATCCCGCCTCTCGCTTCCTGCCACATCGCGCACCATTGGCGAGCGTTGCTCATGAAGACGCGAGGAATGGAAACCCGCGCTCCGGTGCGGGTTTTTCGTATGTCCCCCCACACACGATGACCGAAGCGAGATGACCGACGACCGCGCCGCCTTGCGCGATACGCTCCGCAATACGCTGCGCGACCGCCGACGCCAGTTGCCGCCCGCGTCCCGGATCGCTGCCGCAGAGACACTGGCAGCGCATTTGCTTGCGCTGCCGTTTGCTCCCGCCAGCGGCCATGTCGCTGGCTATTGGGCGATGAACGGTGAGATCGCCCTGCACGTCTGGCAATTGCGCCTGCCACCCGACACGCACTACTGCCTGCCGGTACTTGGCGAGGATGGGCTGCTACGCTTCGCGCCCTGGCGCGCTGGCGAGCCGCTGGTCGCCAACCGCTACGGCATACCGGAACCTGCCGAAAGCGAACCGCTGCCGGCCGAGTCGATGGCCATGATCGTGCTGCCGCTGGTGGGCTTCGACACTCTTGGTCAACGCTTGGGCATGGGCGGCGGCTGGTACGATCGCACCCTCGCCTTTCGCCATGAACACGCTGCGCCCCCGCCCTGGCTGGTCGGCGCCGGTTTCGCGACACAGCAGATCGACGTACTGCCCGCCGAGCACTGGGATGTCCCGCTGGACGCCATCTGTACCGAATCCGACACGTTCAATTTGCACACTACCCGCCCATGACCGCACGCAAACGCTACTGGCTGATGAAGTCGGAACCCGACGACTTCTCCATCGACGACCTTGCCCGTGTCTCCGTCGAACCGTGGACCGGGGTGCGCAACTATCAGGCGCGCAACTTCATGCGCAACATGCAATTGGGCGACGGCGTGCTGTTCTACCACTCCAACGCCGCAGTCCCCGGCGTCTATGGCATTGCCGAAGTCGCCAGCGCCGCATATCCGGACCCGACACAGTTCGAAGCCAAGTCGAAATACTTCGACGAGAAATCCAGCCGCGAACAGCCACGCTGGGATCTGGTCGACGTGCGCTATGTACGCACGCTCAAGCGCGCGGTCACGCTCGACGACATCCGCGGGCAAGCCGAGGCACTCGGTGAGGATTTCGCGCTGATCCGCAAAGGCAATCGCCTGTCCGTACTGCCGGTCACCGCCGCGCAGTGGAAAATCATTCTCTCTCTCGAATAAGCATCCATGTCAGAAGCAAAAAAACTGGCCGCACTGAAAGCGCTCGAATATGTCGAAGACGGCATGATCGTCGGCGTCGGCACCGGCTCCACTGTCGCCTATTTCATCGACGGCCTCGCCGGCATGAAAGACCGTATCCAGGGCGCCGTCTCCAGCTCCGAACAGAGCACCGCACAACTGCGCAGGCACGGTATCGATGTGCTTGAACTCAACAGCACCGGCCCGCTGGCGCTGTACGTGGACGGCGCAGACGAATGCGACGGCAACCGGCGCCTGATCAAGGGTGGCGGCGCCGCACTGACCCGCGAGAAGGTCCTCGCCGAAGCCAGCAAGGTCTTCGTCTGTATCGTCGACCCGAGCAAACAGGTCGGCATCCTCGGCCGCTTCCCACTGCCAGTGGAAGTCATTCCGATGGCACGCAGTCTGGTCGGCCGCGAAATCGTCCGTCTGACAGGAGGCCAGCCGGTGTGGCGCGACGGCGTGGTCACCGACAACGGCAACTGGATTCTCGATGTCCATGGCCTCGCAATCACCGACCCCGTCGGCATGGAGCGCGACCTGAACCAGGTCCCAGGCGTGGTCAGCGTCGGCCTGTTCGCGCGCCGCCCGGCGGATGTGCTGATCGTCGGCGGCGAACCGCCAAAAGTGCTGTAAGCCTTTGATCGAAATGGATCAAGCGGATCACGGGCCCGCCAGCCTGTGTCCGATGCAAGGCCAGCGGCTCGGCGAGCCGCTCAACCCATCCTTCGGGTGCGATACTGACGAACGGCGGGCTTGAACCCGCCCCGGCACCCGGCTCCGGCGACCGGGTTCGTTTGACTAAAACCCGCACGACCCGTTGGGGCGGACGTGCCGCAGACCACCGCGACCCGCCCTATGACCCTGCGCTGCCTTTTCGTCGACTTCAACTCCTATTTCGCTTCCGTCGAGCAGCAGGACGATGCGCGCCTGCGCGGTCGCCCCGTGGGTGTGGTCCCGGTGATGGCCGAAACCACCTGCTGCATCGCCGCCAGCTACGAGGCCAAGGCCTTCGGCGTGAAGACCGGCACGCCGGTCTGGGAAGCGCGCCAGAAGTGTCCGGACATCGTGATGATCGAAGCGCGCCCCGCGCGCTATGTCGAAGTGCATCACCAGCTGATGGCGGCGATCGAGGATTGCATCCACCACGAAAAAGCGCCGTCGATCGACGAAGTGCCGTGCTGGTTGCTCGGCCGCGAGCGGGAACGCCGGAACGCCGAAGCCATCGCCGGGAACATCAAACGCACTCTGCTCGATCGCGGCTTCGACGCGATCCGCTGCTCCATCGGTATCGCACCGAACCAGTTCCTCGCCAAGACCGCCTCCGACATGCAGAAACCGGACGGGCTTACCGTGCTCGAACTGTCGGACCTGCCGCACAGACTGCATCCGCTGGAACTGCGTGATTTCTGCGGCATCGGCCCATCGATGGAGCGCCGCCTGCACCGCGCCGGCATCCGCAGCGTCGAACAGCTCTGCGCTGCGACCCGCGAACACCTGCGCGCCGCCTGGGGCGGCATCGAAGGCGAACGCTATTGGCTGCAATTGCGAGGTTTCCATCTGCCTGCGCCGAAAACCCAACGCGGCTCCGTCGGCCATTCGCACGTTCTCGGCCCCGAACTGCGTCACTACGACGGGGCACGCTCGGTGCTGTTCAAATTGCTGGCGAAAGCAGCGATGCGCCTGCGCAATGAGGAATTTCTGGCGGGCGGTCTGTCGATCCGCATCCGCTTCGTCGGCATGGACAAACGTTTCGAACGCGATCTGTCCTTCGCGCCGATCGACGACACCCCGACGTTCCTCAAACTGCTGGGTCGCGAACTCGAAGCACTGGAACGCGCACTGGCCAACGGCCGCTGGAACCCGAAACGCTACCCGCCACTGTCGGTCTCGGTGACGCTGGTGCAGTTGGAATCGCGCGGCAGCGTCAGCGGCGAACTGATGACCGAGCGCCGACGCAACCGCGAGATGAGCGAGGTCCTCGACAAGGTCAATCGCCGTTACGGTAACAACGCCCTGTATTTCGGCGCGATGCAGAATGCGCTGTCACAGCAGGCCGCCCCGATGCGCATCGCCTTCGGCCAGATCCCGGAAACCGCAGTCGAAGAAGACACCGGCAACGAGTTGTGGCTGAAACGGGAACGCCAGTTCAAGGTCATGGCGGAAACCGCGCATCGCGAAGCACGGGAGAAAGGACGCGGGCAAAGAAGCCGGGCATAGCGTGCGCCCCTGGCACGCCGTCATGGTAGACCCGCAGGCCTTGGCTCGAGACCCTCACCCCTATTTGCCGGATCCGCTGAACAACGCACTGAATCGGTCCCGCAACAGATTCTTCTGCACTTTACCCATCGTGTTGCGCGGGAGTTCCGACACGATCTTCAAGGCTTTCGGCTGTTTGTATCGGGCAAGATTCTCGCGCAGAACGGTATCGATCGCGGCGAGATCGGGGTTCGCGCCGGGCTCTACAACGATCACCGCCATCACTGCTTCGCCGAAGTCGGGATGGGGAACGCCGACCACCGCAGACTCCAAGACACCGGGCTGTTCATCCAGCAGCAGCTCGACTTCCTTCGGATAGACGTTGAAACCACCGGTAATAATCAGATCTTTCTGACGACCGATCAGCGTGAGATAGCCATCTTCACTGAAACAACCGAGGTCACCGGTGATGAAGAATCCGTCATCGCGGAATTCCTCGCGCGTCTTGTCGGGCATCCGCCAATAGCCCTTGAACACATTCGAACCGCGCACTTCGACGCTGCCGGTTTCGCCTGCAGGCAACGGCACACCGGTTGCAGGATCCGCGACGCGCACCGCCACACCCGGGAGTGGCGGGCCAACCGTGCCGGCGCGACGATCGCCTTCGTAAGGGTTGGACGTATTCATGTTGGTTTCGGTCATCCCATAGCGTTCAAGGATGCGATGCCCGGTACGCGCCTCGAAGGCCTGGTGGGTGTCGGCCAACAGCGGCGCGGAGCCCGAAACGAACAATCGCATCTGCCGGGTCAGCGCACGGTCGAAACGCGGATCGTCGAGCAGTCGCGTGTAGAACGTGGGTACGCCCATCAACGTGGTCGCCTGCGGCAACAGGCGGAGGATCGCGTCGAGATCAAAGCCGGGCAGGAAGATCATCGATGCACCACCGCGCAGCGCGACATTGGTCGCAACGAATAATCCATGGGTGTGGAAGATCGGCAATGCATGCAGCAGCACGTCGTCCTGGGTGAAACGCCACTCGCGGGCCAGTGCATCGGCATTCGACAGCAGATTGCCGTGACTGAGCATCGCGCCTTTCGACCGCCCCGTCGTACCCGAGGTGTACAGCAACGCAGCAAGATCATCGTCGTCGCAGTCCTGAACCATGACATCGTCCGGCTGCGCATCGCAAAGATCGCGGAATGTGCCGCGCCCGTCCGCACCGAGTGTCAGCAGTTGCGCATCATGCATGGCCCCAACCGCTGCGAGCGCATCGGCCCGCGAGGGATCGACCAACACTAGCGTCGGTGCAGCGTCGCCGACGAAATAGTTCATTTCCGATGAGGTATAGGCGGTATTGAGCGGCAGGAACACCGCACCGACCGCAACCGTGGCGCCATACACCGCCAAGGCTTCCGGCGTCTTGGCGATCTGTACGGAAACGCGATGCCCCTTAACCACGCCCAGCACACGCAGCGCGCCAGCCGCACGATGCACCATCGCCAGGAATTCGGCGCCGGAAATGGTGCTGCCATCGTGCAGGAGGAGAAACGGCCGTTGCTTGCCGGCCAGCGGCGCGAACAGATTGTCGTAGATCGGGTTCGGCACGACGGTCCTCTTTATTCAGATCGATCTATCCAGACCGATTCATTCAGATCAATGGATGTGGTCTGCATCGTGCAGACGACCACAATGCTAACCGCCAACCTCGACCGTGTCGCCGGGATCCGTTTCGCAGCAGCGCGATCGACAAGCAGGCCGATCATTTTCATGGCAACTTTGATAAGGACTCAACCGCATCACGGCTTGTCTGCCCACATACACCGTACGTCCGGCACTTCGTCTCATCACGAAACATCACCCGATCTTGCTGCTTGAAAAAAACCGTGACGGCTGTTAACCATATGCGAGCGAGAGTTGTCTCCGGCGCTGCGTCTACATCGGAGCTTGGCAGGAGGGCTCGCGAGCGGCACTCTGCGGGATGACCGTGGGGATGGAATGGAATCCGACAGTCGAAATGGCTGTCGATACAACGGTGCTCGCCTGCAGGAGTGGCATGGACGCAATCCCGATTCGATACTCGCAGAACAGCGACGAAGTCATCTGCCATTGCGCGGGCGTCAGTCGCATGCGGATCAAGGCCGCCATTGCAACCGCTCCGGCCTCGACACTCGCATCGCTGGGCAGTCAACTCGGCTGCGGCGTGCAATGCGGTTGCTGCCGGCCCCTGATCCAGGAAATGCTCGGCGAATCGCCTTGGTACGAAGTGGCGGATGCCAAGCGCACGACACTGACCGACGGCCGCCACCCAGAACGCAGCATCGTACAGCTCGACCTGCATCTGGTCGGCTATCCACCCTATCCCCAAGCGTTGCCCGCGCAGCATGTGGTGCTGCAGGCGTGGCTAGACGAGCAATGGGTGACCCGCACCTATACCGTCGTAAATCAATCCGAGGACGGCAATCGGGTCAGCATCGCCATGCGCCGCCTGCCCTATGGCGAATTGAGCACGCGGCTGCTGGATGCGGACGACACCATTTTCGCTTCGATCCCGCTGCGCATCGCGATCCCGACCGGTGAAGCGGATCCGGAAGATGGCCGCGCAGTGGTGGCCTTCGTGGCCGGCGTCGGCGTGACGCTGGCACTGTCGCTGTTGAAAGGAAAACGTCCCGGGCAGTGGCTGCACATCGATTACTGCGCATCTACCCGTGGCGACATGGTCTATGCCGACCGGATCGAAGCCTCCGCCAGCAGCAGTGACGAAGTCAGCTGCCATCTGCGCAATGACGACGTCGACGGCTTCATCGACGAAGACGATATCCGGGCCACGGCAAATCAATGTAAAGGCTCACGTTTTTACGTCTGCGGGCCACCCGCCTATACGCGCACGGTCGTCGAAGGCCTGCACAAGGCCGATGTCCCCGATGCCGATGTCCGCGTGGAAGCATTCTTCCTCCGCTCAGGCGCCCGCGCGCGACCGAGCATCCGTCGAATGGCATACGCCGCCGGCATTGCAATGGCCTTCCTGCCGTTGTTGTTGCTCGCCCCGGCGCTCGCCGAATTCGTACCGAACGCAGCGCACAACCCGGGTCACGTCGATCTGGAATGCACGGCCTGTCATCAGGAGGCCCCCGGAAGCACGCGTCAGCAGCTGCAGGCCAAGACGAAGCATCTTCTCGGCATGCGAGCAGGCGATGTCGATTTCGGCATGCGGCCGGTGAACAATGCCACCTGCATCGGCTGCCACGACAATCCCGACGATCGCCACCCGGCATTCCGTTTTCTCGAACCGCGCTTCGAAGCCGTACGCAAGGATCTGGCACCACATAAATGCGTCAGCTGTCATCGTGAGCACACGGACACGCGCGTGAGCCAGACCAATATCGGCTTCTGTGCCTCATGCCACAGCGACATGAAGATGAAGGACGACCCCACGCGCCCGACACACGCAACACTGCTGAAAGATCGGCGCTGGGACACCTGCCTCACCTGCCACGACTTCCACGGCAACCACGCGCACGAACCGCCCCACGATCTGAAAGATGCGCTGACGCCTGAGGTCGTCGCCGCTTATTTCCACAGCGCAGACTCGCCCTATGGCGAGACCGTCGTGAAAGCCAAACAGCCCGAGGCCACGCCATGAAACTGCCGAAGAAGATCAACACCTCCGTGCTGGCACTCGCGATCCTGGCAGTCGTCGGCATCTATCTGTTCGCGACCGCTCCGGCCGATCTGGACGAAGACGTCGCCGGCGGTGGGCGCAAAGTTCCGGTGGAAACCCTGTTCCGTCTCCTGAACGCAGAAAACGCATCGATCCGCGCGATCTATACTGCTGAAATCGTCGGGCCCGGGCTCAAGAACGGCCTGAAATACAGCGAAGACTGGAAGTCGAAAGATGTCCATGCCGGCCCACTGCCCGCACTGGTGCTGCGGGAAACCGCCAGCAGACTGCAGCAGCGGATGCCGGATCTCAACCTGTTCCTCGGCTCGACCTTCCCGATTGAAGCATCCAATCAATTCAAGGGCGCGCAGCTGACCTATTTCGAAAAAATAGAGAAAGAACAACAACCGCAATTCTTTCTCGATGAAAGCACTGGCCGTTACACCGCGATGTTCGCGGACATCGCTGCTGCGCCCGCCTGCGTGAAGTGCCACAACGAACACCCGAAAAGCCCGCGGCAAGACTGGAAATTGAAAGACGTGATGGGCGCAACGACATGGTCGTTCCCCCGCAAACAGGTTTCGACCGACGAAATGGTGGACATCCTCGCAGCCTATCGTACTTCGGCGCTCGACACCTATGATGCCTACCTGAAAAAAACCGCCAGTTTCGATACGACAGCCCAGCCGCAAGTGGGCGAACGCTGGCCTACAGACGGTCTCTATCTCCCCGATGGCGACACGTTCCGCAAGCGTGTGGAAACGCAGAACTCCATCGCGTCACTGAATCTGCTGCTGCAGACGCAAGCCTTCGCAGGAAAACCCGTCGCCGCGTCTACACCGGAAGCAAAAACGGCCGTAACCGCCGATGTCTCCGGCAAACCCGGCAAGGCGGGGGCCGCACCATGAACACGAAATCGCGCAGAGTGACCACGACGAGCCGCACGTCTTATCAGACAGCATTGACCACGGCCTCCTGGTGCGCCTTGACTGGCGTGCTCGTCTCCTGTGCCGCGTGGCTGTCGCCGCCACATTTGAATACCCTGGTCGCGCTGCAGCGACTCGATACCTACAAACAACTCACCGGCTACATCCTGGTCGGCCTGCTGAGTTTCGATCTATCGCTCGCATTGATCAAACGCCGGCTCGTGCGCAGCGCTTCATTGCGGACACTCCAGTTGGCGCATCGCGTGCTCGGCCTGATGATGCTGGCGATGCTGGTCCTGCATGCGGGTTTCGCGCATGACGGCTTTCTGCACGCCACCTTCGGTGTGACCATGCTCGTCGTCGTCGCCGGGGCGCTGCTCAATCTGCTGCCCAGTCATCGATTGGGCTCATGGGGGCAATGGACCACCGCGCTGCACATCGGTGCAGGCTGCCTGCTTGCCGCACTGGCCGTGATGCACCTGTACTTCGTCTATCGCTATACCGGCTGAAACGCGGCGACAGTGCGGACATGCACCATCGATGCATAGCGGATGCGCTCAACGCGCAACTGCGCCCCGCTCGGTACCGGTGCCCGACCGCTCGTCGGATACCGCCGCCACCGGTCTCCATCGTTGCGGTAAGCGGGTTCATCCTTCGTCCTGATGGATGCGCCCCCTGGCGCATCCACACCATGGATCCCAACTCAAGGAGAGAACACAATGACACCTTCGTTCCGCGCCCCACTCTACGCGCTGGCCCTCATGGCCTGCGCATGGCTGCCAGGCACCGCGTCCGCTCAGTCCGTGCTGATGGGCAGCGCCGACCTCGACGGCGACGGCATTGCCGAGCAGGTCTACAACAACGGCTCCTACATCACCGTCAAGAGCACCAACGGCAGTTCCTACAACTACCAGGTCAGTACGGGCTCATGGGCCCTGCTGTACGGCAACTTCACCAGTGTGACGGACCTGGACGGCACACCCGGCGCCGAAATCCCGATCAACATCGGCGGCGCACTGATGGTGATCAACCACAATTCGCGCAGCAGCTACAACTACCAGATGAGCGGTTCGTGGGCCGCGTCGCCCGGCGGCATCACCGACCTCGACGGTATCGCCGGCAACGAAATCGCCATCGTGGCATCGAATGCACTCCGCATCGTCCACCACCGCTCGCGCAGCACCAATTCGATGCCGATGTCCGGCACGTACGCGATCGCCGTCTACGGCATCAAGGATCTCGACGGCCAGCCCGGCGCCGAGATCCCGATCGCCAACGGCTCGGCACTGCGGATCTACAACGACCGCACCCGCAGCATGAGCAGCACGCCGGTCAGTAGCGGCAGCTGGGCCATCTGCAACGACCCGGGCATCCCCAACTGCGTCAGCGACATGAACGGCAGCGCGGGTGCCGAACTGGTACTGATCCTTCCCAACTACATCAGCGTCTACAGCTACGTCACCGGGTCGATGAACAATTACATCATCAACAGCCAGTACGCGATCCTGTCCGACGGCGTGCGCGATTTCAACGGCACCACCGGCAATGAAATCGCGGTCGCCCGCAGCGACGGCAACATCAACATCATCTACCCGCGTAACGGCAACGTGCAGTTGATCAACGGCAGCAACACCTTCGGCACCTGGTGGTCGCTGCTGAACTACGCCAATCTCGACGGCGTGGCTGGCGACGAGATCCGCGTCCACAATAATTCGAACAATCGCAACTATCGTATCTATCCACGCTCGGGCACAGTGTCGGCCGAATAAACGCCTGCACCGGCGCGGTCGCGACCCGTGACCGCGCCGTCCGTGCCAAGATATCGGCATGGACAAATCCTTCGACATCATCGTCTTCGGCGCCAGCGGCTTCACCGGCCGGCTGGTCGCCGAATATCTCAACCTCACCTACGGCGTCGACGGCAGCATGCGCTGGGCGATGGCCGGCCGCAGCGCGGATAAACTTGCGGAAGTACGCGATGCGCTGGGCATCGACGCAAAACTGCCGCTATTGGTGGCCGACGCCAACGACACCGACGCGCTGGCTGAACTGGTCGCGCAGACCCGGGTGGTGCTGACCACGGTCGGCCCTTATCAGAAGTATGGTGAGCCGCTGATCCGCGCCTGCGCGGCGGCCGGGACCGACTACGTCGATCTCTGCGGCGAGCCGGGATGGATGGCGAAGATGATTCCGGAACTGCAGCCGCTCGCGCAGGCCAGCGGCGCCCGCATCGTGTTCTCTTGCGGCTTCGATTCGATCCCCTTCGATCTCGGCGTGGTCTACGCGCAGCATGAAGCGCAGCAGCGTCTCGGCGCGCCGCTCACGCGCGTCCATGGCCGGGTGAAGGTCATGAAGGGCACGTTCTCCGGCGGCACGGTCGCCAGCATGCTCGCGACCATGGAAGCCGTTGGCCGCGACCGTTCGCTGATCAAGACGCTCGGCAACCCGTTCGCGCTCACACCAGGTTTCAAGGGCCCGCGCCAGCCGAATGACAACGTCGCCGCATTCGACGAACTCGCGAACAGTTGGACGGCGCCGTTCGTGATGGCGACGATCAACACCAAGAATGTGCATCGCAGCAATGCCCTGCTCGGCCATCCGTGGGGCAACGACTTCATGTACAGCGAGCGCACGCTCACCGGCGACGGCGCCAAGGGCGAGAAACGGGCGAAGAAAATGGCGCGCTCGTCGAAACTGCAGACGATGTTGCTCGCGTTCGCACCGACCCGCGCCCTGCTCCGTCGCTTTGCACTGCCGAAACCCGGCGAAGGCCCGAACAAGGAGCAGCGCGAGAAAGGCCGCTACGAAGTGCTGTTCTTCGGCGAAACCACCGACGGCCGCAAACTCACGGTCGACGTCACCGGCGACCGCGACCCGGGTTATGGTTCGACCTGCAAGATGATTACCGAAGCCGCGCTGTGCCTCGTGCAGGATATCGACCACACAGCGACGCCCGGCGGCGTATGGACACCGGGCGCTGCGATGGGGATGGCGCTGGTGAAGCGATTGCAGGAAAAAGCGGGGCTGACGTTCAACACTCTGCCGTAGAGCGGCCTTCAGGCCGCTGATCGGTATTCGACACTTGCGGCGGCCTGGTTTTCAACAGCCGAACGGCTGGGCCGCTCTACCGCTTGTCATTCCTTTCGATACACCTGCGCTCCCTGCGCGAGGAATTCTGCGGACTTCTCCGCCATTCCCGCTTCCAGCGCCTTCGCTTCGTCGACGCCGTGTTCGGCAGCGTAGTCGCGCACGTCCTGGGTGATCTTCATCGAACAGAAGTGGGGGCCGCACATTGAGCAGAAGTGCGCGCTCTTGTGCGCATCCTTCGGCATCGTTTCGTCATGGAATTCTTGGGCCTTTTCCGGATCAAGGCCAAGATGGAACTGGTCTTCCCAGCGGAATTCGAAGCGCGCCTTGCTCAACGCGTTGTCACGGATCTGCGCGCCGGGGTGGCCCTTGGCAAGATCGGCAGCATGCGCGGCGATCTTGTAGGCCATGATGCCGTCGCGCACGTCCTGGCGGTTCGGCAGGCCGAGATGCTCTTTCGGCGTCACGTAACACAGCATCGCGCAGCCGTACCAGCCGATCATCGCCGCGCCGATGGCCGAGGTGATGTGGTCGTAACCCGGCGCGATGTCGGTGGTCAGTGGGCCAAGCGTGTAGAACGGCGCTTCGCCGCATTCGCTCAGCTGCTTGTCCATGTTCTCCTTGATCAACTGCATCGGCACGTGACCTGGGCCTTCGACCATGGTCTGCACGTCGTGCTTCCACGCGATCTTGGTCAGCTCGCCCAGCGCTTCGAGCTCGCCGAACTGCGCGGCGTCGTTGGCATCGGCAATGCAACCGGGACGCAGGCCATCACCGAGTGAGAAAGCCACGTCGTAAGCCTTCATGATCTCGCAGATGTCTTCGAAATGCGTGTAGAGGAAGTTTTCCTTGTGATGCGCGAGGCACCACTTGGCCATGATCGAACCGCCGCGCGACACGATACCCGTCACCCGCTTTGCGGTCAGCGGCACATGGCGCAGCAGCACACCGGCGTGGATGGTGAAGTAGTCGACGCCCTGCTCCGCCTGCTCGATCAAAGTATCGCGGAACATCTCCCACGTAAGCTCTTCGGCGCGACCGTCGACTTTCTCCAGCGCCTGATAGATCGGCACGGTGCCGATCGGCACCGGCGAATTGCGGATGATCCACTCGCGGGTTTCATGGATGTGCTTGCCGGTGGACAGATCCATCACCGTGTCGCCGCCCCAGCGGATCGCCCAGACGAGCTTTTCGACTTCTTCTGCTATCCCCGATGACACCGCGCTGTTGCCAATATTCGCGTTGATCTTGGTCAGAAAGTTGCGGCCGATGATCATCGGCTCGCTTTCCGGGTGATTGATGTTGTTCGGCAGGATCGCGCGACCGCGGGCGATTTCATCGCGTACGAATTCCGGCGTGATGATCTTCTGGATGTTCGCGCCGAAGGTTTCGCCCGGATGCTGCTGCAGCAGATGCGCTTCGCGCACCGCGTCGAGACGCTGGTTCTCGCGGATCGCCACATACTCCATTTCCGGCGTGATGATCCCGCGCTTCGCGTAGTGCATCTGCGACACGTTGGCGCCAGCCTTCGCACGTCGCGGTAACGCGCGATTCGGGAAACGCACCGCATCGAGTTTTGCGTTGCCTTCACGGCTGCGCCCGAATTCGGAACTCAGTGCGGACAGTCGCTCGGTATCGCCACGCGCTTCGATCCAACCGGCACGCAACGCGGCGAGACCTGTGGCGAGATCGATCCGCACATCGGGATCGGTGTACGGACCGGACGGATCGTAGATGGTCACTGGCGCATTCGCTTCACCGCCGAACAGGGTCGGCGTCTGCGATAGCGTCACTTCGCGCATCGCGACGCGCACATCGGGGCGCGAACCTTCGACGAAGATCTTGCGCGAGCCGGGAATCGGCCGGGTCACGGATTCGGAAAGCTGCTCGGTCTGCTGCAGCAGCGTGGAAGGCACGGCATTCATCGGCATTCGTCCTGTAGTGGCACTGTGTATGGACGAAGCGGGACGCGGCGCGGAGGCGCATGGGCCTCCGGTGTCGCGAAGCTTCCCTACGCCGGTGTCAGCCGGATCAGGTTCGAAGGGTCTGTCTCAATCGCCGGCAACCGACGATACCCCCGCTTCTCACGACATTGAACCATGCCCGGGCCCTTCGGACCAGCCCCAAAAACGGCGCAACTCACACTTCCAAGTCAACTACTAATTTTCAGAAGTCCCTCATGCCTTGTGGAAATACCAAAAAAATCTTATTGAAATATTCAATCACCACCTGTGTTCTTAACGAACACATCCAACGAACATGCTGAATTCTTCAACATTTATTTTGCACAATATCTGTTCAGCATTCTCCGCCTGCACATTCTGACAGCTTGATCTACTCAACGATGTCCGTAGGGTGTGAATTGCAACCTGCTGAGACAACACGATTGCAGGCTGCCTATGGAAGCTGTCATTAAACCGACAAATAAACGGAGCTTGTTATGAAAAAATTGAGCACATTGTGTTTGGCGCTGTTGATCGCGATCCCGACGGCACAAGCAGCCGAGACGAACAAATCCTCATTCCGTAAAATGAGTCAAAAAGCCACTTTCATTCATGGCGACAATCGCGTGATCGGCGTAATGCCGGAAACCGGCTTTTCTGCGACTTCCCGGCTACAGACTCTACGAGAGAAGGCGGCCGGATTGAGTGCAATCATGGTGACGCCGAATGGCGATCAGTACGAATCAAAAATGGATCCGCAAGATGTCGCTATTTTCGAGAAGGCCATCGCGGATCTCGAAAGCCTGGGCGGCAACGCCAGCATATTCAGCACACCACCAGCGTTTCCGATTCTCGACCAGAAAGCCCGGATCACTCCCAACGTCGTGATCGGAACGGATCAAAGAGTGCAAGTCACCAATACCGTCGCTTCACCGTATTGGTTCATTGGCCGCATTGCCGTCGGTTGCACCGGAACACTTATTACGCCGAAACATGTGCTGACAGCAGGGCATTGTGTCTCGAACGGGGCTGGCACGTGGTATTCCAACCTGAATTTTACCGTGGCCCAAAACGGCAGTTATCAGCCTTGGGGCACGCAGTCGTGGACCAACGCCGTGACCACGACAGCATGGCACAATAGCGCGGATTCAAACTACGACTATGCACTGATCGTACTGAGTTCGGCGCCGAATGGCGGAAATGCCGGTTGGGGCGTTTACTCGGGCGGGACACACACCATTACCGGCTACCCCGGCGACAAGCCCTTCGGCACGATGTGGACGGACTCGGGAGCGGTATCGACGAGCGGCTCCTATCGGCTTTGCTACACCATCGACACAGCCGGCGGGCAAAGCGGTAGCGGCATCGCAGATGGAGGTGGCGTGTACGTTCGAGGCATTCATACGACAGGCTCCTCTTCGCAGAACTGCGGAACCAGGCTCACGAGCACGGTCTACAGCACGCTCCAGAACTGGATTTCCACATACCCCAACTGATTGTCAGGAAAAATCTCCTGACAGCGTTATCGTGGTGTGCCGCACATGGCACACCACGACGTCACCGTTCGCTTCGATTGATGCGAAAGACTGGATAACATGAAAATATTTTTTGTCGCAACACTGGCATTCCTCACGAGCTGCGGCATGACCAATGAACAGACTACGATGCTCAGCGACACGATGGAGCGCGCACTCATCGTCGGCAGCGCGGAAACACCGGACCCCGTGTTGACGAGAGTCATGGAACTGGAAAAAACCGGCATCGTGCAGGATGTTGTCGTTCAGGAATCCTTTCCGGTGCAGATCCGCCTGCTTGCGCCCAAGAAGGTCATTGACGAGTTGAATACAATTCCACGTGTCGGCGGCATAGAGCAAAAGCGGTAAGACGAAACACAGGGGTCCCAACAAGGCGACGCTCAAATCGCTCACGTACTTTCATGCGCGCATAGAAAATCGACAACCCGCCGTCCCGGATAGATCAGTGATCTCGGCGACAGAAATATCAGCGCAAGGATGTGTTGATCCTGTCGAGAATATCCGCTCCCGGGCTCAATTCGGTCGCGTTCAGCGAATTCAGCGGCGCGGCAATGGTGTTGAGATGCTGATGCAGATCACCGGCGTCGGGATCGACGTAGAGCAGCCCGGTCACGACCTCGCCACGCGCATGATGCTGCTGGATGAAGTTCATCGACGCGATGCGGTCGCGCGGGTCATAGTCCGTCTCCAACTTGCGCAGGCGCAGCACCGAACCATCGTGCTGTTCGACCGAGATCGTGTTTCCCGGCTCATAGTCGACGGCAATTTCCGCACGCGGCAGCATCACGTCAAGCTGATTGACGGCATCGTTGTGCTCGCGCACATAGTCGTAGCTCTTGGTGCTGCCGGCGTGGTTGTTGAAGGCGACACAGGGACTGATCACATCGATGAACGCGGTACCACGATGCGATAACGCGCCCTTGATCAGCGGTACCAGCTGCTGCTTGTCGCCTGAAAAACTGCGTCCGACATAGCTCGCGCCCAGCTGCAGCGCCATCGTCACGAGATCCAACGGGCTGTCGGTATTGGCGACACCTTTCTTGGAGACCGAGCCCTGATCCGCCGTCGCCGAAAACTGACCTTTGGTCAAACCATAGACACCGTTGTTTTCGACGATGTACACCATATTCACGCCACGACGGATCGCGTGCACGAACTGGCCGATGCCGATCGATGCGGAATCGCCGTCGCCGGAGACGCCCAGATAGATCAGATCGCGATTGGCGAGATTGGCGCCGGTCAGCACCGACGGCATGCGTCCGTGCACGGTATTGAACCCGTGCGACTGGCCGAGAAAATAGTCCGGCGTCTTGCTGCTGCAGCCGATGCCGGACAGCTTGGCGACGCGATGCGGCTCGATATCCAGCTCCCAGCAGGCCTGGATGATCGCCGCCGAGATCGAATCGTGCCCGCAACCCGCGCACAGCGTGCTGATCTTGCCTTCGTAATCGCGGCGGGTGAATCCGATCGCGTTGCAGGACAGCGAGGGATGATGCAGCTTGGGCTTGGTGAGGTACGTCATGGCTCAGGCCACCTTCTCGCGTTGTTCGATGGGATGGACACGGCTCGCGACCGCATCGGCGATGAAGCGCGCGGTGATCGGCGTGCCGTCGTAATGCAGCACAGCGATCAACCGTGCTGGATCGATATCGAACTCGTTGATCAGCAGACTGCGCAGCTGACCATCCCGGTTCTGTTCGATCACGAACACGGATTCGTGCGCATCGATGAACTCGCGTACGGATTCCGGAAACGGGAAGGCGCGCACGCGCAACGTATCCAGCGGAATGCCCTGCTCGTGCAGGCGAACGATCGCTTCCTGCATCGACGGACTGGTCGACCCGAAGTAGATGGCGCCGAACCGCGACGGCACCTCGGTCTGCGACACGACCGGCTGCGGAACAAGCGTTTTCGCAGTGTCGAATTTCCGCAGTAGCCGCTGCATGTTGTAGACGTAGTCTGGGCCGCGCTCGGAATACTGCGCCTGCGGATTGCGCGACGTCCCCCGGGTGAAATACGCGCCCTTGTCCGGATGCGTGCCGGGATAGGTGCGATACGGGATACCGTCGTCGTCGATGTCCTTGTAGCGCGCGAACTCCCGGCCGGCTTCCAGCTCGTCGTGCGTCAACACCTTGCCGCGATCGTAGGCGCGCGTGTCATCCCACACGAATGGCTCGCACAGCCGCTGATTCATGCCGATATCGAGATCCGTCATCACGAAGATCGGCGTCTGCAAGCGGTCCGCGAGGTCGAATGCTGCGGCGGAGAACTCGAAACATTCGTGCGGGTCTTCCGGGAACAGCAACACATGCTTGGTATCGCCATGCGATGCGTACGCGGCAGCAAGAATGTCGGACTGCTGCGTGCGCGTCGGCATGCCGGTCGACGGCCCGCCGCGCTGGACGTCGATGACCGTCACCGGAATCTCCGCGAAATACGCCAGACCAATGAATTCGTTCATCAACGACACACCGGGGCCGGAGGTCGCGGTGAAGGCGCGCGCGCCGTTCCAGCCCGCACCGACCACCATGCCGATCGACGCGATTTCGTCTTCCGCCTGAATCATGGCGTATCTCACCCGCCCGTCGCTGTCGGTACGATATTTCTGACAGTATTTCTGGAACGCTTCGGCGACCGACGACGATGGCGTGATCGGGTACCACGCGCACACCGTCGCACCGCCATAGACACAGCCAAGCGCGGTGGCGGCATTGCCTTCGACGAAGATCCTGTTGCCGACTGCATCGGCCTTGCGCACGCGCAAGCCGATCGTGCACGGAAGGTGCTTCAGCGCCCAGTCGCGACCCAGATGCAGTGCTTCGATATTGGGTTTGAGCAGCTTTTCCTTGCCTTTGTACTGCTCGGCGATCAGCGCCTCGATCGCGGACACGTCCATCTCGATCAATGCGCTCAATACGCCGACATACATGATGTTCTTGAACAACTGCCGCTGACGCGGGTCGCTGTACGTGGCGTTGCAGATTTCGGTCAGCGGCACGCCGAGCACATGGATATCGTCGCGGAACTTCGACTTCGGCATCGGCTTGCTGTTGTCGTAGACAAGATAGCCGCCGGATTCGATTTCCTTGATGTCGTCGTCCCAGGTCTGCGGATTCATCGCCACCATGAGATCGACGCCGCCACGTCGACCCAACCAGCCGCGCTCGGTCACGCGCACTTCGTACCAGGTCGGAAGCCCCTGGATATTCGACGGGAAGATATTGCGCGGACTGACCGGCACGCCCATGCGCAGAATGGCTTTGGCGAAGAGTTCGTTGGCCGATGCGGAGCCGGAACCATTGACGTTGGCGAACTTGACGACGAAATCGTTGATCGCCTGCAGCTGCGACTGCATCGGTTGCGCGGGCGTCATGCGGCCTCCTTCTTCTGAGCGGTGCGGCAACCCGGCCCCGCCTGGGTTTCCTGGAACAGGAATTTCTGCATATCCCAGGCACCCGTCGGGCAACGCTCGGCGCACAGCCCGCAGTGCAGGCAAACATCCTCGTCCTTCACCATCACCCGCAGTGTTTTCAGCGGATCGGAGACATACAGGTCCTGGGTGAGATTCAAGGCCGGTGCTATCAACCGCTTGCGCAGATCCTCTTCGTCACCGTTCGCGGTGAAGGTGATGCAATCGGTCGGGCATATGTCCACGCAGGCGTCACATTCGATGCATTTGTCCTTGACGAACACGGTCTGCACATCGCAGTTGAGGCAGCGCTGGGTTTCCTTCCATGCCGTGGCCAGATCGAAGCCGAGTTCAACCTCGGTGCTGATGCTGTCAAGTTTCTTGGCGGCTTCCGACCACGGCACCTTGTAGCGCTCGTCCGGCGAAATCGAATTGTCGTAACTCCACTCGTGGATGCCCATCTTCTGCGACATCAGGGTCACGCCGGGCGCGGGGCGCTCGGCGGTCTCTTCACCGTTGAGCCATTTGTCGATACTGATCGCTGCGGCATGCCCGTGCGCGACCGCCCAGATGATGTTTTTCGGGCCGAAAGCAGCGTCGCCGCCGAACAGGACATGCGGCAGCGACGATTGATGCGTGACCGGATCGACCACCGGCATCCCCCATTCGTCGAACGCGATACCGACATCGCGCTCGATCCAAGGAAACGCGTTCTCCTGCCCCACAGCGATCAGCACTTCGTCGCAGGGGAAGAATTCGTCGGGTTCGCCGGTCGGCACCAGTTTGCGCCGGCCCTTGTCGTCGTACTGGGCGCGCACCTTCCCGAAGTTCATGCCGATCAGGCGCCCGCTGGCGTGCTCGAAGCTCTTGGGTACGCGGAAATCGAGGATGGGAATGCCTTCGTGCATCGCATCCTCTTTTTCCCACGCGCTGGCCTTCATATCATCGAAGCCAGAACGCACGATCACTTTCACATCGTCGCCGCCGAGCCGGCGCGCAGACCGGCAACAATCCATCGCCGTGTTGCCGCCACCCAGCACCAGAACGCGCTTGCCGACCTTGGTGATGTGGCCGAAGTAGACGCTGGACAGCCAGTCCAGGCCCACGTGGATCTGCGCAGCGGCTTCAGCGCGCCCGGGCAAATCCAGATCGCGACCGCGCGGCGCGCCGCTGCCGACAAAGACCGCGTCGTAATCCTTCGCGAGCAGATCCCGCATCGATTCGATCCGGTGATTGCCGATGAATTCGACGCCGAGATCGAGGATATAGCCGGTTTCCTCGTCGATCACTTCTTCCGGGAGGCGGAAGCGCGGCACCTGCGTGCGCATGAAGCCGCCCGGCTTGGGGTCGGCCTCGAACACGGTGACGTGGTAACCCAGCGGCGCAAGATCACGGGCGACGGTCAGTGCCGATGGCCCGGCACCGACGCAGGCGATGCGCTTGCCATTCTTCTGCGCGGCGGGCGACGGCATCCGCCCGTGGACATCGCCC
>JBGSID010000241.1:0-5448 GCA_041751895.1 Lysobacteraceae bacterium
ACACCCGGACGCGCCGAGGGCGAGAGCACCGCCGATCAGGGCTGGCTGCATTGCGGGCCGCATGGAGCAGGCCACTTCGTGAAGATGGTCCACAACGGCATCGAATACGGCCTGATGGCCGCGTATGCAGAAGGGCTGAATATCCTGAAGCACGCGAATGTCGGTCTGCGCGACCATGTCGTCGATGCCGAAACCACGCCGTTGCGCGAACCCGCGCACTACCAGTACGAGATGGATTTGGCCGAGATCGCCGTGCTCTGGCGGCGCGGCAGCGTGATCGGTTCGTGGCTGCTGGATTTGACCGCTGAAGTTCTGGTGTCTGACCCTACGCTGGCCGGTTTCGAGGGCAGGGTGTCGGATTCCGGCGAAGGCCGCTGGACGATTCAGGCGGCGATCGACGAAGCCGTGCCGGCGCCGGTATTGAGTGCCGCGCTGTACGCCCGATTCGGATCGCGCGGCGAAGCCGATTTTGCCAATCGCGTGCAGTCGGCCATGCGCCATGCATTCGGCGGGCATATCGAGAAGCCCGTCGAGGGCTCGCCGTCAGCGGGCATGGCATGACGCCCGACGTCAACGCTCCGCACGCAGCATCGGCCGACGCCTTGGTCGTGTTCGGCGCCACAGGCGATCTGGCGCGCAAGAAGATCTTCCCCGCGCTCTACGCGATGTGCCTGCGCGGTGCGCTGAAAGTACCGGTGATCGGTGTCGCCTCATCGCAGTGGGACGTCGAGCAACTGCGCACGCGTGCCCGTGAGAGCATCGAAGACGTGTGCAGCGAGGTCAATCCGTCTGTGCTGGATCGGCTTTTGTCGGCACTGCAGTACGTCAGCGGTCACTACCAGGACGCCGCCACTTTCGACGCGCTGCGACACGCGCTGCATGGCGCGCGGTGTCCGGCGTTTTATCTGGCCATTCCGCCGGCCCTGTTTCCGACCGTGATTCGTGGCCTCAAAGTAGCTGGTCTGAACAGCGGCGGGCGGGTCATCGTCGAAAAGCCCTTTGGTCGCGATCTGGCCTCGGCGCGCGAACTCAATCGGGTCGCGTTGGACGCGTTCCCCGAAGACGCGATCTTCCGCATCGATCACTTCCTGGGTAAGGAAGCGATCATGAATATCCTGTACTTCCGTTTCGCCAATTCATTTTTCGAGCCGATCTGGAATCGCAACCATATCGCCAGCGTGCAGATCACGCTGGCGGAACAATTCGGCGTCGAGGGCCGCGGTGCGTTCTATGAGAGCGCCGGCTGCCTGCGCGATGTGATGCAGAATCACCTGTTCCAGATCGTCGCACTGCTGGCGATGGAGCCGCCGGCGAGCCGCGATTTCGAGGCCGTCCACCGGCACAAGGCCGATGTGTTCGCTGCGATGCGGCCGCTCACTGCGGACGATATTCTGCGCGGGCAATACGCGGGCTATCGCGACGAACCGCAGGTCGCGATCGACTCCGATGTCGACACCTACTGCGCCCTGCGTGTGCATATCGATTCTTGGCGCTGGGGCGGCGTGCCCTGGTACCTGCGTTCGGGCAAACACCTGCCCGTCAGCGCCTGCGAGGTGATCGTGCGGCTGAAAGCACCGCCGCAGAATCTGTTCGCCGACGCGGCGGCGCGCGAGGACACGAACTATCTGCGTTTTCACCTGTCGCCGTGTTCGACGATCGCGCTGGCGGCCCGCATCAAACGTGCCGGCAAGGCCTTTGTCGGCGAGCTGCGCGAGTTCTCGCTGCTCGAAGATGATCCCTGCGAACAATCGCCTTACGAACGCCTGCTGGGCGACGCGATGGACGGCGACGGCGCGCTGTTTTCCCGAGAAGACGCGATCGAAGCGGCCTGGGCCGTGGTCGAGCCTGTGCTGACCGAGCATCCGCCGGTCCAGATCTATGCGCCGGGCGCATGGGGGCCGACGGCTGCGAATGATTTCATTGCCGCCGATGGCGGCTGGCACGACCCTCAACCCGATTGAACTGAAGGCTTCGCACATGAACCCCACACAGGCACTGCATCAACTCGGCCAGAGCCTCTGGCTCGACAACATCACGCGCACATTGCTGCGCAGCGGCACCCTGGAGCACTACATCAAGGCGCTGTCGGTGACCGGCCTGACCTCGAACCCGACGATCTTCGAGCAGGCCATCGGCAGCGGTGACAGCTACGACGCCAGCATCCGCGTACTTGCCGATGCGGGCCTGTCGGGCGAGGAGTTGTTCTTTGAACTTGCACTCGAAGATCTGACCGTGGCCGCTGACCTGTTCCGGCCCGCCTTCGAGGCCAGCGACGGCGTGGACGGCTGGGTATCGCTGGAGGTCTCGCCGCTGCTCGCCAACGACGCGGCGCAGACCATCGCGGCGGCCAAACAGCTGCATGCGAAGGCCAGCAAGGCGAACCTGTTCATCAAGATTCCCGGCACCCCCGCAGGCCTTGAGGCCATCGAGGAGGTGATCTTCGCTGGCGTGCCGGTCAACGTCACCCTGCTGTTTTCGTGCGAACACGTGCTGGCTGCTGCCGAGGCGTATCTGCGCGGCATCGAACGCCGATTGGCGGCCGGTCTCGACCCGAACGTGGCGTCGGTGTTGTCGCTGTTCGTCAGTCGCTGGGACGTGGCGGTGAAGGAAGCAATCGCTTCGCCGTTCCACAATCGGCTGGGCATCGCCATCGCCATGCGCACCTACAAAGCGCACCGCGAATGGCTGGCCTCGGAGCGCTGGCAGCGCCTCGCCGCCGCCGGGGCGCGAACGCAGCGCCTGCTGTGGGCCAGCACCGGCACCAAGGATCCCGCAGCGTCCGACACGCTCTACGTGCAGGCTCTGGCAGCACCCGGCACGATCAACACGCTGCCCGAGAAGACGCTGCTGGCCTTCGCCGATCACGGCAGGGTCGCGCACCCGTTGGCGACCGATGGCGGTTATGCCGAGGCCGTGATCGCGGAGTTCAGGCGGGAAGGCATCGACGACGACGCGCTGGCGGCGCGGTTGCAGCGGGAAGGTGTCGATGCCTTCGCCGACTCGTGGCATGCCTTGCTGACGCGCATTCAAGAAAAGTGCGCGTCATCGGCCGGAGTTTGATCGGGCCGACAGGGGTTTGAATTCATCCCGTTCGTAGGATGGTCTTCAGGCCCGATCGCTCTGCGTTACAGCCTTGATGATGGTGATTGGGGCTGAAGTCTGAGTTATTCCCGTTTTTTCCCGTGAAGGAACATCGGCTTAGGTAGAGTCACCGTGTGCCTGCGATCCCGAGCTGCAAGCGAGGGCCTTTTTTATCTGCATGAATAGAATTCGACGCAAAGGCTGACGACGAGATTTCTGGCTCGCCCTTGGTTTCGCTCGCTGACGCGAGCGAGTTACTTTTCTTTTCTTGTGCAAAGAAAAGGTAACCAAAAGAAAGCATTCCGGCCCATGCGCGTGGCGCATGGGCATTCGGCCATAGGCGCGCCAATGGCGCGCAAGCGCATGCCCTCATCCCCGTCGGTCGCGCCCGGCGCGTTGCGCCGGGTCCGCAGGTTTCGCGGGGTTTTTCGACAGTACATCCCTGTACTGGTCGAAAAACGCGCGGCTTCCTGCCGCGCGCCCTACGGGCCTGATCCGCGAACCCCGCCGCACCCAGGGGCCCCGGTAGATCAAGATCAAAAACGACTCCGCTCAAGATGAGGGAGTGCTGTGTTTCTGCATGAAATTCATGGGAGATACCGCAGGTTTAAGCTCCTCCTGCATAAACACGACCATCGAAATCAAACAGGTTTCGGCAGGCCATCGATGACGACATGGCGCTGCCAGTCGGCCGCATGCACGCGTCGAAGGCGTTTTTTGGCCCAGGCTTCCGACTCGGTCGTGGGCACAGAGGCCATCAGGAGATTGATGGCTGCTCGCCTGGAGGTGCCAGACGATGCGTTCATTCGTGAGCGACTTGGATGACCAGCTTGCCGAAGTTCTTGCCCTCCAGCAGGCCGATGAAAGCCTCGGGCGCATTCGTCAGCCCGAAGACGATGTCTTCGCGGACCTTGATCTTGTCTTCTCTCACCCATTCGCCCATCGCTTTTGCGAACTCGTTCCAGCGCGAGCCGTAGTCGTCGAAGACGATGAAGCCCTGCATCTTGATGCGCTTGCGCAGCAGCGTGCCCATCAGCAGGCCCAGTCTGTCCGGGCCCGGCGGCAATTCGGTGGCGTTGTAGCCGGCGACCAGCCCGCACAGCGGAATGCGCGCCTTGGTGTTGAGCAGCGGCAGCACCGCATCGAACACGGCGCCGCCCACGTTCTCGAAGTACACGTCGATGCCTTTCGGGCATGCCGCCGCCAAGCGGCCGGGCAGGTCGTCGGCGTAGTGATCGAGGCAGGCGTCGAAGCCCAATTCGTCGACCACATACGCGCATTTCTTCTCGCCGCCCGCGATGCCGACCACGGTGCAGCCTTTGAGCTTGGCGATCTGGCCGACCATCGAGCCGACCGGGCCGCTGGCGGCGGCAACGACGACGGTCTCGCCGGCGACCGGGCGGCCGATGTCCAGCAAGCCCATGTAGGCGGTCAAACCCGGCATGCCGAGGACGCCCAGCGCACGGGAGGGGTGTGTCTCATTCGGCGGCAGCACTGCGAGGCCCTTGCCGTTGGACAGGGCATAGTCCTGCCAGCCGGTGTAGCCCATCACCAGCGCACCGACCTTGAAATCGCCATGCCGGGACGCTTCGATCCGCGACACCGTGGCGCCGACCATCACCTCGCCAATGGCCACCGGCGCGGCGTAAGACGGGACGTCGCTCATGCGGCCACGCATGTAGGGATCCAGCGACAGGTACAGCGTGCGTAACAGGATCTGACCGTCTTCGGGCTCGGGAACCGGTGCGTGCTCGATCCGGAAATCCTCGGCGGTGGGTGCACCGTGCGGTCTGGCGGCCAGCACGATGCGACGATTGATGGTGGTGTTTTGCGGCATGGTGCAGGTCGTCCTGTTGGCGTATTAAGTTGGTGTATCAGTTTGCTTTGAGCGCGGCCAATACGTTAGCAGGGCGCATCGGCAGGTGGCGCAGGCGTACGCCGACGGCGGCGAAGATCGCGTTGCCGATAGCGGGTCCGACGACGGTGGTCGCAGGTTCGCCCAAACCCGTAGGCGGCACCGTGCTGGCGATGAATTCGATGTCCATCGGCGGCACGTCGCGCATGCGCAGCGGCGTGTAGGTGTTGAGGTTGGTATCGCGCACTTGGCCGTTCACGAACTCGGTGCCTTCGAACAAGGCCATGCTCAGGCCCCACAGCGATGCGCCTTCTACCTGCGCGAGCGCACCGTCGGGATGGACGATGGTGCCGGCGTCGACGACGACGGTGAGCTTCTCGACCTTGACGACACCGCTGCTACGATCCACCCGCACTCGCGCCACGCAGGCGCACCAAGTGGGCATGTCGCGCTCCTGGCCGAAGGTGGTGGCGATGCCCAGACCCGTATCCGCCGGCATCTTGCTGCCCCAG
>JBGSID010000242.1:0-27714 GCA_041751895.1 Lysobacteraceae bacterium
GCCACCAGCGGTGTCGACCCCGCCGACGTGCAAGGCACCGGCCGTCGCGGCGCGGTGACCAAGGAAGACATCGTCAACTACGCCAGCGGCAAGACGCCCGGCGTAGGCGGTGGTGCCCGCCCGGAAGAGCGCGTGCCGATGACCCGCATGCGCGCCCGCATCGCCGAACGCCTGATGCAGTCGAAGAATTCCATCGCGATGCTCACCTCGTTCAACGAAGTGAACCTCGGCAAGGTCATGGCGATGCGCAAGGAACTGGGCGAACAGTTCCAGAAGGAACACGGCATCAAGCTCGGTTTCATGAGCTTCTTCGCGAAGGCCGCCGCGAATGCGCTGCAGCGGCATCCGGCCGTCAACGCTTCGGTCGACGGCAACGACGTGATCTATCACGGTTATGCCGACATCAGCATCGCAGTGTCCACCGACAAGGGCCTGGTCACGCCGGTGCTGCGCAACGTCGAGCGGATGGGCTTCGCCGAGATCGAAAGCGGCATCGCTGACTACGCGACCGCCGCCCGCGACGGCCGCCTGAAGCTGGAAGACCTGCAGGGCGGCACCTTCACCATCACCAACGGCGGCACTTTCGGTTCGCTGATGTCAACGCCGATCGTCAACCCGCCACAGTCGGCGATCCTCGGTATGCACGCCATCAAGGAACGCGCGATCGTCGAGAACGGCCAGGTCATTGCCGCGCCGATGATGTACATCGCGCTGAGCTACGACCACCGCATCATCGACGGCAAGGACGCGGTGCTGTTCCTGGTCGATATCAAGAACCAGTTGGAAAATCCGCACCGGATGCTGCTGGGCATGTGATGCACCGAGCCACTCCCCGCCCTTGCGGGAGAGTGGTTGGCGGATGCCGTTGAAATGCCATCGCCCCTCCCCCTCATCCGGCGCTTCGCGCCACCTTCTCCCCGCTTGCGGGGAGAAGGGAAAAGCAGGAATCCACCATGAGCGAACAACAAGCTTTCGACGTCATCGTCATCGGCGCCGGTCCGGCCGGTTATCACGCTGCGATCCGGGCCGCCCAGCTCGGCATGAAGGTCGCGTGCATCGACGCCGCGCTCGGCAAGGACGGCAAACCCGCTCTCGGCGGCACCTGCCTGCGTGTCGGCTGCATCCCGTCGAAGGCGCTGCTCGACTCCTCACGCCAGTACTGGAACATGGGCCACATCTTCGGCGAGCACGGCATCAGCTTCAAAGACGCGAAGATCGACGTCGAAGCGATGGTCGGCCGGAAAGACAAGATCGTGAAGCAGTTCACCGGCGGCATCGCCATGCTGTTCAAGGCGAACAAAGTGACCGCTTTCTACGGTTTCGCACAGCTGCAGCCGGGCAATGTGGTCAAGGTGAAGCAGCACGATGGCAGCGAAGTGGAACTGAAAGCGCCGAACGTGATCCTCGCTGCAGGGTCCGATTCGATCGAACTGCCGTTCGCGAAGTTCGACGGTGACGCCATCGTCGACAATGTCGGAGGTCTCGATTTCACCGAAGTACCGAAACGCCTCGGCGTGATCGGCGCTGGAGTGATCGGTCTCGAACTCGGCAGTGTCTGGAACCGCCTCGGTTCGCAGGTGATCATTCTCGAAGCGATGCCCGACTTCCTATCAGCCGCCGACGGCGAAGCCGCGAAGGTCGCGGCGCGCGAGTTCAAGAAGCAAGGCCTCGACATCAAACTCGGCGCCAAGGTCAGCAAGGCCGAAGTCAAGAAGAAGGGCAAGTCGACCGAAGTGCACGTCACCTACACCGACGCCTCGGGCGAACAGAACGTCGTCTTCGACAAACTGCTGGTCGCCGTGGGCCGCAAGGCCGCCAGCAAGGGGCTGTTGGCCGAAGGCACCGGCGTGCAGCTCGACGAGCGCGGTCGCATCGTGGTTGACGAACACTGCCACACCGGCGTCGACGGCGTCTGGGCGGTCGGCGACTGCGTGCGCGGGCCGATGCTGGCGCACAAGGGCTTCGAGGAAGGCATCGCAGTGGCCGAACTCATCGCCGGCCTCCCCGGCCATGTCAATTTCGACACCATTCCGTGGGTCATCTACACCGAGCCGGAAATCGCCTGGGTCGGCAAGACCGAAGAACAACTCAAGGCCGAAGGCATCCCCTACAAGGCCGGCAGCTTCCCGTTCGCGGCCGTCGGCCGTGCGGTGGCGATGGCCGAACCTGCCGGTTTCGTGAAGGTGCTGGCGCATGCCGAAACCGACCGGGTCCTCGGCATGCATCTGGTCGGCGCCAATGTGTCCGAACTCGTGCACGAAGGCGTGCTGACCATGGAGTTCAGCGGCTCCGCCGACGACCTCGCCCGTATCTGCCACGCGCATCCGAGCATGTCCGAGGCCGTACACGATGCCGCGATGGCCGTGCACAAGCGCGCGATCCACAAAGCCAATTGATCGCATTGTCGGATTGCTCGCCGCAGTGAACGCACAGTTCCTGCTCAAAGCCGCCATCACCGTCACCCTGGTGCTGGCGGCTTCTGTTTTGGCCCGCCGTCCGGGCCTGGCCGGCGCATTGGTGGCATCGCTGCCGCTGACGTCGTTGCTGGTGCTCGGCTGGCTGTATTTCGATACACGCGACACGCGTCAGGTCGCCGACCTGGCGATGAATATCCTGTGGTTCGTGCTCGGCAGCTTGCCCTTCTTCGTGGTGCTGGCGGTCGCACTGCGCGGTGGCGTCAACGTTGCGCTATCGTTCCTGTTCGCTGCAATTGCAGGTTTTGCCGGCGTTTCCCTCGTGCAATGGCTGCTGACCCGCGCCTCGACCGGAGCCTGATGCAATGACCGACACGAATTCAATCCGCAACGTCTCCGATACCGCACTCTGGGTCGCGATCTACCGCGCCATGGAAAGCGAACGCAGCGATGCGCTCTTCCACGATCCTTTCGCCCGTCGCCTCGGCGGTGAACGCGGCGAAGCCATTGTCCGCGAGATGCCCAACGGCGCCGCGACCGCATGGCCGATGATCGTGCGCACCGCCGTGATGGACGAAATCGTCGCCCGCTGTGTGCGTGAAGGCGCAAAAACCGTCTTGAATCTCGCCGCCGGCCTCGACGCGCGGCCCTATCGCATGGATCTGCCCGCAGACCTGCGCTGGATCCACGCGGACATGCCGGAGATGGTGGATTATTTTCGCGAGCAGATGGCCAGCGAAACGGCGCATTGCCAACTGGAGTTCTTTGCCGCCGATCTGCGCGAGGCTGACGTGCGCCGCGCATTGTTCGCCGATGCCGGGAAAGCAGGCCCTGTGCTGGTCATCACTGAGGGGTTGCTGGTCTATCTGAAGCCGGAGGACGTGTCGGCGCTGGCCACGGATCTCCATGACATCGCGAAGGCGCGCTGGTGGTTGAGCGATCTGGCCTCGCCTCTGCTGCTGAAATATCTCGAAAAGCAGTGGATGTCGCGGCTGAAAGACGGCAATGCGCCGTTCCTGTTCGCACCGCAGGAAAGCACCGCCTATTTCGATCCCTTCGGCTGGCGCGAGGTCGAATTCCGCTCCAGCTGGACAGAATCCTTCCGCCTGAAACGCACCATGCGCGGTGGACGTTTCTTCAAACTGCTCTCCTACCTGCAACCTGCCAGAAAGCGTGAAGCCGGCAAACGCATGTCCGGCATCATGCTGCTGCAATCCGAATACTGACCCGGAACCATCACGCACCCATGAAATCGATCTGCATCTACTGTGGCTCCAACTCCGGAAACAAACCCATCTACGCCGAACGCGCGAAGGCGCTCGGCACCCGCATCGCATCCGAAGGTCTGCAATTGGTCTACGGCGGCGGCAACGTCGGTCTGATGGGCATCGTCGCCGATGCCGTGCTCACCAATGGCGGCGAAGTGGTCGGCGTGATTCCCGAACAACTCGTGCAATGGGAAGTCGCGCACAAAGGCATCACGCGGCTGGAAGTGGTCGCCAACATGCACGAACGCAAAGCACGCATGTTCGACCTCGCCGACGCTTTCGTTGCCCTACCCGGCGGTTTCGGAACGCTCGACGAAATGTTCGAGATGCTGACATGGCGCCAGCTCGGCCTCGGCCAGAAACCCTGCGCATTCCTCGACGTCGATGGTTTCTACGCGCCGCTGATGGGCATGATCGACCGCATGGTCGAAGAGCGTTTCCTCCACGCCGACCAGCGCCACGATCTTTGGCACGGCGAAGACATCGACACATTGTTCACGTGGATGCACGACTACACGCCGGCACAGGCGGACAAATGGCTGGACGAGAAGCGGCGGCGGGAGTTGCGGTAATGTCGCAATCAGCGCAGCCCGGCATGTGTACTGATCGCCTGTACGCGTCATGCGATCATGTCGCCATCGTCGTTCCAGGATGCTGCAGATGACCGTCCCCAATACCTTCCAGGCCTTCCGCATCCGCAACGACAGCGCCGGCTATCGCAGTGGCATCGAAGAAGTCTCGATCGATGACCTCGCTCCCGGCGAGATCGTGATCAAGACCGCCTACTCGTCGGTGAACTACAAGGACGCCCTCGCCGGGACCGGCGAAGGCAAGATCCTGCGCTTTTTCCCCCTGGTCGGCGGCATCGATGTCGCCGGCTATGTGGTGTCTTCAAGCGATCCGACGTTCAAGGAAGGCGATGCGGTACTCGTCACCGGCTGCGGCCTCAGCGAAACCCGCGACGGCGGGTACAGCCAATACGCACGGATCGAGGCCAAATGGGCGATTCCTCTCCCCGAGGGCCTGAGCCTGCGCGAAAGCATGATCCTCGGCACGGCCGGGTTTACGGCCGGACTCGCGCTGCTGCGGATGCAGGACAACCGGCAGACGCCCGCACAGGGCCCGCTGGCGGTGACCGGTGCCACCGGTGGCGTCGGCTCGCTTGCGGTCGATATCTTCAGTCGCGCGGGATACGAGGTCCATGCGATCAGCGGGAAGCCGGAACATGCCGACTATCTGAAGTCGCTGGGCGCGGCCCAGGTGCTTGGCCGCGACGTGCTCACGGACGCAAAACCGCTCGAAGCCGCACGCTTCGGTGGCGGCCTGGACAATGTCGGCGGGCCGATGTTGGCCAGCCTGCTCGCCCGCACCCGCCCCTACGGTAACGTCGCCAGCGCAGGTCTGGCCGCCTCAGGCGATCTGCCGACCACGGTCATGCCGTTCATCATTCGCGGTGTCTCCCTGCTGGGCATCGCTTCGGCCAGTGCTGCCCGTGAAATCCGTGATGAAGTATGGAAGCGGCTGGCGGGGGATTGGAAGCCGGCGCATCTGGATACGATCTGCACCCGCGAAATCGAGATGTCGGCGCTACCGACGATATTTGCCGGCATGCTGGCAGGTGGCTCTTTCGGTAGAACGCTGGTCAAGGTAATGTGAGTGGCATCACGCAACCTCATTCGCCGCTTTCAGGCGGCGACCGGGGCCTATAAACTGCGCATATTCCTTCACGGTATTCCGCATGGCACGCATTCTGATCGTCGATGACTCTCCCTCGCAGTTGATGGGCATTCGCCGCATCGTCGAAAAGCTTGGGCACGAAGCGCTGACCGCCGAAGATGGCGCCGCCGGTGTGGAAGTCGCCAAGCGCGAGATTCCCGACCTGATCCTGATGGACGTGGTCATGCCGAACCTCAACGGGTTCCAGGCAACACGCACCATCTGCCGCGAACCCACAACCAAGCACATCCCGATCGTGCTCGTGACCACGAAGGATCAGGACACGGACCGGATGTGGGGTATGCGTCAGGGCGCGAAGGCCTATCTGACCAAGCCTTTCAGTGAAGACGAGCTCTCCGACACGATTACCAAGTACGTGAACGGGCTCTGATTCACGCACTCGAAGGTCTGTAGCGCAAGCGCTTCACCCTCACCACGAAGCGGCTCTGAGAGCCGCTCCACTGGTAGATCAATCACCTCAAACCCGGCGCCAATCGTCTCCGAACACATCGCGCAGCTGCCGGTACGCCTCTCGCTCTTCTTCGGTGTTCGCCTTCGGAGCCAATACTTCCAGTTCGACGATCTGATCGCCTGCGTCGGCACCTCCGGCACCAGGCAATCCACGGCCACGCAGGCGAAGTTTGCGTCCGGCTTCGGAATCCGCAGGAATCTTCAGTTCCACCGGCCCGCCCAATGTCGGCACGCTGATCGCAGCCCCAAGTGCTGCTTCCCATGGCGCAACCGCGAGCACATGGATGATGTTCCGACCATCGACTTCGAACTGCGGATGCGCGGCGTATTCGATCTCCAACAGCAGATCGCCACCACCCGTGCCCTGCCCCGCCAAACGGATCGCTTGACCGGGACGGATGCCTTTCGGGATACGCACCTCCAGCGATTTTCCGGCAACGGAGACACGGACCGGATCGCCCCGATAGATCGCCTCGAGCGGCACCGCGAATTTCGCCCGGGTCGCGCCGTCGCCACGTGGGCGCGGACCAGGGCCACGCGCGCCAGCAGCACCGGCGCGACGCCCGAACAGTTCCTGGAAGAAGTCACTGAAGCCACCGTTGCCGCCGCCCGCGAAGATTTCCTCGAAATCGACGCCACCGTGACCACCACCAAAACCGCCCGGCGGCGGCTGGACTTCATCGCCCGGGCGATAGCCACGCGCACGCAACTGATCGTAAGCGGCACGCTTCTCCGGGTCGCGCAACGCTTCGTAGGCTTCATTGACCGATTTGAATTTTTCCTCGGCGTCAGCCTCTTTGCTGACATCCGGATGATATTTGCGCGCAAGCCGGCGATAGGCAGTCTTGATCTCCGCCTCACCGGCGCCGGGTTCGACCCCCAGCATGTCGTAGTAGTCCTTGAAACGCATGGCTTGGCTCAGCAATAGATAGCGATACGATCAATATAACCATCTTGCCGCGACATCGTACGCATGCATGATGCGACGGAGCTGCGTGATGTGTGGACATGGAAAACATCCTCCGCCGCATGGCCCGCGACTGCTGCGGGCCATGCGGGGACAATGATGTCGATCAGCTTTTGGTGGCCTGACCGCCGACCTGGATACGACGCGGCGTGGATTCCGGCTTCTTCGGGATCACGACCTCAAGCACACCGTTCTGACCGATGGCGGTAATACCGTCGGCATCTGCGGTATCCGGTAGCGCGAAACGACGGTGGAAACTGCCATAGCGACGCTCGATCCGCGAGAAACGCTCGGACTGTTCGGCGATTTCGCTGCTGCGTTCTCCCTTGATACTGAGAATGCCTTTGTCCATCAACACTTCGACGTGTTGAGGGTCGACACCCGGAAGATCTGCGAGGATCACGAAACGATCCGCCTCTTCCTTGATGTCGACGCGCGGCACCCATTGACTGGTGACGACCGCAGATTCGTCGGGGCTGTCGCCGGTATTGAGGAAACGATCGAAGATTTGCTTCATATCGTCGTGGATACGGGCCTGTGCAGGCCACGCTTGCTGGTAGCGCATGAGGCTCATGGATAGATCTCCGTTGAACGGCGGCACCGTGCCGCCATGCCCTGAAAATAGGCATCCTTCGCCGGTTTTCAAGAGGTGGCTCACGTGCGTTCATGAATGCATTTACACTGTTCGCCCCACCTGCAGACAGGAGTAGCCCCCATGACCATCCAGATCGGCGATCGCATTCCGGAAGTCAATATCAAGCGCATCAACGATGGCATCGACACCGTCGATACCCACGCGTTTTTCGAAGGCAAGAAAATGGTGCTGTTTTCCGTGCCCGGCGCATTCACGCCGACCTGCTCGGAAAAACACCTGCCGGGCTTCATCGAACAATTCGAAGCATTCCGCGCCAAAGGCGTCGGCGTCGCCTGCATGTCCGTGAACGACCCGTTCGTGATGAAGGCCTGGGCTGCGAGCCAGAATGCTCCCTCAGAAATGGAAATCCTCGCGGACGGCAACGGCGATTTCGTGAAAGCACTCGGCCTTGAAATGGACGCCAGTGCATATGGCATGGGCATCCGCGGCAAGCGTTTCGCGCTGTATATCGAAGACGGCGTGGTGAAGTTGCTCGAAGTCGAAGCGCCGGGCGAGTTCCGGGTGTCGTCGGCAGAGCACATGCTCTCGCTGCTGTAATTTCATCCAGCGGAGCGCAGCTCCGCAGTACAAGCTCCGTAGGAGCGGTGGAAGCCGCGACAATGCACAGGCGCCGTTAGGCGGCCTGTCGCAGCTTCCGCCGCTTCTACGGCGTTACTCCAATACGCGGAACCGCAGCCGCGTCCACGCGCCACTGTCCGCGAGCGCAGTGAGTTGATGCGCACCCGGCTCGCCGAAGTCACGAATCAACGATTGCCGGCCCTGGGTTTCAGCGACCCAACGACCATCGAGCAGCCATTGCACACGCGCATCCGTACCGAGTGCGCGCAACGACAGGCGCACCGCGTGCTCGCTACCGGGCGCACGCACCAGCGTGGCGCCATCGTTCAATCCATCGATGCGCAGCTCTTCGCTGGCATCGCGCCCATCGGCCATGCAGTCATCGGCCAGTGGCGGCAGCGTCGAAGTACGACGCGTTTCTGCCGACAACCACGGCGATGCCAATGCCGGCCAACGCGCGATCTCAACGGCCTCCGTCCTGTGCGGCAAGGAACATACCGCCGACACGCGCTTGCCAGTGGCGGCATCAATGTCGAAACGTTCGCGGCCGGCACTCCATAGCCGCGCACCGCGTTCTGCGAACGTCGGCGGCACCGCGCCATCCAGCGTCCACGCTTTCATCCGCCGCTGGCACAGCGACGCCGGCATGTTCTCTGCGGCGATACCGAGTGGCCAACAAATCTCGATCTCGGCAACATTCGCCGGAGGCTTCAGTCTCGCGGCATCGCGCGCATTTCCGGGCAAAGAATCCACCACTTCGAACAACAGCGGCAACGCGGTAAGCGCACCGTACTGCCCCGGCAACGGCGTGCCATCAGGGCGACCCACCCATACGCCGACCGTGTAATGGCGCGTGCCGCCAACCGCCCATGCATCGCGGAAGCCATAACTCGTGCCGGTCTTCCATGCGACACGTGGCCGCGTACCGCGATCGTATTGATCAATATCCCCGGGGCGTGGGTTCGATTCCAGAATCTCGCGCACGATCCACGCCGCACCGGGCGACAGGACGCGACGATCGATCTTCGGATCTTCCGGCGTGTAGCGCACACGTCCCGAAATGCCGTTGCGGTTGAACGCCGCATAGGTGCCGACAAGATCCTCCAGCCGTGCGCCGGTGCCACCGAGGATCAACGCGAGATTCGGCTTCGCGCCGGAAGGAAATTTCAGCGCGATCCCGGCATGATCGATGCGTGCAGCGAAACGTTGTGGGCCCACCCGATCGAGCAGATCCACGGCGGGCACGTTAAGCGATAAACGCAGCGCTTCGGCCGCGCCAATCGGGCCGTTGAAATTCGAACCGAAATTGCCGGGCCGATAATCGCCGAAACTCTGCGGTGCATCGACCAGGAGGCTTTCGGAATGGATCATGCCGTCGTCGAGCGCCATTCCATACAGAAACGGTTTCAGCGTGGAACCGGGCGAGCGCCACGCCTGCACCATGTCGACATGTCCGAGCCGCTGCTTGTCGCCGAAACGAAGCGAGCCGACATAGGCGCGCGCTTCCATGGTCTCGTTGTCGACCACCAGCAGCGCGGCGGACGTGCGCTCCGGCAGATTCGAGAAGTACGCAGTGACGCGCTCTTCGAGCGTGCGCTGAAGATTCGGGTCGATGGTCGAGATGATGCTCGCGGTCTTCGGGTGTGCGACGCGCAAGCGCTGGGCCAACAGTGCGGCGCTCAAAGGTGGCTGCAATTGACGCGCGACGACGGATTCGATGCGAGCATCGTCCACCTCCACCCTGCTCCACACGCCCAAGGCCACCATCCGGTCCAGCACTTTGTCGCGGGCGGCCTGCGCGGCTTCAGGATGGCGATCCGGGCGGCGACGGCTCGGCGATTGCGGCAGCACCGCAAGCAACGCGGCTTCCGCTTTCGACAAGCGCGATGCAGGCTTGCCGAGATAGGCCCAGCTTGCCGCTTCAACCCCTTCGATCGTGCCGCCGAACGGCGCGCGTTCGAGATAGAGCGTCAGGATCTCGCGTTTCGACAGATGCGCTTCCAACTGCAGCGCACGCAGGATCTGCCTGAGTTTTCGAAATGGCGTTCGCGTGTGGGCGGTATGTTTCGAATCGAGAATGCGTGCCACCTGCATCGTCAGCGTGGAACCCCCGGAAACGACATCGCCACTGCGCATCATTTGCCCACCAGCGCGCAACAACGCGACCGGATTCACGCCGGGATGGCGCCAGAACCAACGATCTTCATAGTTGAGCAGGGCTTCGAGATACAGCGGTGACACCGACTCCGGCGTCGCCGGGTAACGCCAGACACCGTCCGCGTCCGCAAATGCACGCAGCGGTGTGCCATCACGCGCGACCACAAGCATGCTGGTATCACGCGCTTTGGGCAGTTGCGGCGGAAAGATCAGGTCAAGCAGGAGCAACGCTGACAGCAATGCGGCTGTGCCCCAGCGCAGCCACGACAGCAGATGCCATCTGGCTGCGGCGCGGGACGCCATCGACAAGCGTTTCCGGAAGACGTGCGACGCCCTCATTCAGTACATCTCACCCAGGCAGGCGCGTCGCGCACGGCCGCATCGTAGGCCGCTTCGCTGGCAGGATCGTCAGGATCCGTGCCCGGGTAGGCATAGTCGGCCAAGAGGCGCCCGTCGGAGACGCGGCGTAACAGGAATCGCTCGGCCGTCGTGCCATGCAGCACGCTCGTGCGCAACGCGACGTCCTGGCCGCCGTCTCGGAAACACCAACCGGAGATCGCGAGCCCATCTCCGTCAATGCGATGTATCCGTCCACGTGCCTTGAACACGACCAGGGACAACGAGACCGGATACGACGTGCAGCAATTGGGATACATCTGCAACGCGCCCGCAGCGTCTGCTTCCAAGGACATTTTCGCTTGCGCGAAGCCGACTTGATGCGCGGCGTCTGCGTCGTGTGCTGGTTCGACGTCCAGCGTTCTCACGCGGCCATCGCCGAAGCGCGCAGTCAGACGCAAGCCGTCCGCCGAAATGACGGACGACGGCTCATGGCCACCCGCGAGACAGCGCGAGGACGCGAACGAGATGCTGAGTAAGCAACACACCAGAAAGAACACGCGCGACATGGCGGAGTCCCGGTTCGACGAAAAAAGCGCAATGACAGGCGCGACAACAAACGATAGAACAAACGTTCGATCCCTTCCGTCTCCCGCCGTGCGTAGCAACGGCGGGAGACGGTATTCGATCAGACAGCGCGACGACTTACTTGGGCTGAACCACCGTAATCGTGGCCGGCAACGACTTGCCTACACCTCGCAACTGCGGGCGATACATGTCTTCGACCAGCGACGGCGGCACAGTGTAAGTACCCGGTGTGACTGCACGAACGAGGTAGAACACGCGCGCGGTCTGACCGCGATTGAGTTTGATCGCAGCGACGAACCGGTCGTCGCGATATTCCTCATGCTGCACTTCGGCCGCACTGCCACGATCGGTGATCTCGATACCATCCACCACCACGTCAGCCCATTGTTTACCATCGCCGAGATTGAAGTTCTCGATCTCAAGACCGGCCGGCAAGAGGTCAGTCAGCAGCGCGTCGGGCATGTACTGATCGGAGGTGATACTGAGGGCGACGATCAATGCCTCACCTTCCTCAAGCGGGCCCGGCTTCCACTCCTTGCCGTCGGTGGTGTACCACTTGCGCTGCACGCCGATCACCGATTTATCCTCGGGCGGGGCCGTGCGCGGCACGCCGGCGATTTCAAGGCTGGCATACAGCGGCACCGCGCCCTGCGGTTCGAAGCTGAAGCCTCTGGCCAGCGAGGTGTAGTCGACCTGACGCCCCTGCATGCGACGCTCGGCCACAGGGTCGCTGGCATCGCCCATGCGCCAGACGCCGGACACCATCTTCTTCTGGTCCGCGAGCAATGCCTTGCCCACGCGTGCCAAGGCAACCTGCTCTTGGGTGCTGAGATAGAACCAGCGATAGCCGCGACGCACGTCAAGCTCCTTGCCGAGCGCAACGACTTTGGCGTCGTATTCCGGCTTGGCAAAACCACGCTCGTGGGTGAGCGCGATCATCAGCGCACTGTCGCGCAGCGGACTGCTGTAATCGCCGAGATACTCGTAACGCTCGCCGCTGTATGCGAAACCGGCGGCGATGGCCTTGTTGCCACGGTTCTTGTCGCCCTGCAACGACAATGCCAGCCCCAGATGCACCATCGACAATCCGTTCTTGGCCTTGCCACGCTCGTTGTCGTAGAGCGCGCGCAGCGTGCCAAGTGGCGCGCGGTTCACACGTGCAAGCACGTAACCCGCATGCGCCTGATACGCGAACTTCAGATGCTCACGGTACGTCTGGCCATAGAACTCGTTGCCACCGGCCAACAGATCCTCGTTCAGACGCTTGAGGGCCTTCTGCAGCATCGCCTCGGGCACGGCGAATCCGGCTTCGCGCGCATCCAGCAGGAATTCGACGATGTACGGTGTCAGCGCCGGATTGACGTAGCTATCGTTGCCCCACATCGAGAAATGGCCGTTCGACATCTGCATCGATGCGAGACGGCTGAAAGCCCCGTCCATCCGCGCGCGACGCGTTGCCACATCGAGCCCCTTGGCATCGAGCATCTTCGCCGTATCCGCATCCATTACCAGCGCGGCAAAGCCTTTACTGGTGGTCTGTTCGGCACAGCCATAGGGATATTCGAGCACATCCTTCAGCGCACTCGCGAACGGAATCGGCGGCAATGCGCTGACCGTCATCTGCGCCGTAACCGATCCCGGCATCAAGCCTTCTGCAAAACCGGCATCCATTGCGATCGTGCCGAGCTCATTCAAGGTCTGCGTCCTGGTCCGCAACACGCTCGGCCAGGCCGCGCGCACCGGAACGTCGAAGCGACGATCGACATTGAAGCCGTTGCCGCCGACACGTACGCGGATTTTCGCGGTGGTGTAACCCTCGCCTGCAGTGAGCGGGAACGTCAACGTGGTCTTGCCGCCGACACCGAGTTTCACAGTGCGGGCCCCTTGCGCCACCGTCAATGGGCCGATGCCTTCGACCTTGACGTCGAAATCACCGGACTTGCCCGTGAAATTGGTGAGATCGAGCGTGACATTACTGCGGTCACCGGGTGCAAGCACGCGCGGGTAGCTCGCTTCTGCCACGATCGGCGCGCGCACCACGATCTCGGCATCGCCATTGCCGTAGCGCTCGGCGGAATACACGAGTGCCGAAACACGCAGTGTGCCGTTGAAATCAGGCACCTTGAGCGGGATCGTGGCATTGCCCTTGGCATCGAGTTTGACCGGGCCGGAGAACAGATCGACTGTCTGTACTTTCGACGTGGGTCGTCGCGCCTGCGCCAACGGCTGCAAGGCCATGTCACCACCGAAACGCAGCTTGCCGATATCGCCGGCGAGGCTTTCGATGATGCGGCCATAGACGTCATAGGCATCGACACCGAGCCTGCGCTGGGCGAAGAAATGCTTGTTCGCGTCCGGCACCGGGAAGCGCGTGATGTTGAGGATACCGACATCGACAGCAGATACGGTGACGTAGGCATCCTGCCCAGCGAGCTTGGGGACCGCAACGATCGTCGTCAGCGTCTGTTCCGGACGCATCTGTTTCGGCAGCGACAGGCCGACATCGACCCGACGCGAGGCCCGGTTCATCGGCACATAGGCCACACCCACAGCACGTGCCGGTGTGATCTTGCTGGTGGCACTACCACCCCGGAAGACCAGCGCGGTGATGTAGACATCGTGACGCTCCCAGTCTTTGGTGACCGGAATCTCGAAGCTGCTGCCGCGCTTCACGTCGACTTCCTGCACATAGATCATGTGATCGGATTCGACCATGAGCAGGCCTTTGCCTTCATGCGGCGGCGTCAACTTGACCTTGACCGTGTCGCCGGTGTCGTAAGCGGTTTTGTCGAGCGCGATCTTCACCTTGTCGGGACGCGCATCGAGGCCACGATTGTCGTCGTTCCAACTCCATCCAGCCTCGAACGGATAACGCGTGGTCAGGCCGGTGGTCGGATCAAGCACTTCAACACGATAGCTGCCCCACTCCACCGGGAAATCGAATTTGACTCCGGTCGTACCGGCATCGACTGTGCGTGTTTCGACATTGTCGAAGCGCGAAGTGAAATCGAAATCCCAGCCTTCATCGTCGTCGTAATTCCAGTGGTAATCGCGATGCTCGCGAACCAACGTGACCTTCAAACCCTTTGCCGGACGCGGTTTGCCATCGCTGTCCACGCGCATCAGCTGGAAGCCGGCGTTGCTGTCGCTGTCGGCACCGTCCTTGTCGTCAAACATCGGCCGGATACCGACCAAGGCATCCGCCGGCCAGAGCACACGCTTGATCGACCGATTGACGCTGCGTCCACCGGTTTCGAAGAGACTGCCGGAAACAATCGCAGCGATGGGCGAAGTGGGCTTCGCTTCCTCCGGCAGCGTGATCGCCTGGGACAGTTTTCCCGACTCGTCGAGCGTGGTGTCGATGGCGTCGTTGGCTTCCTTGGGCAACTTCATCGTGGGATCGCCGAAGAAATAGCCCGGCATCGATTCCAGCGGATGCTGCTCAACCGCGACCGCGAGCTTGGCGGTGAAACGGTTACCAGCGGCTGGCGCGCCATAGAGATACGCACCGGTCGCTTCGAGCTGGAGCGGCTTGCCGGGTTTCAGCACCGCATTGGTGGTGGCGAGATCGAGCTTCATGCGTTCCGGCAGGAATTCCTCGATCCGCAAGCTCATGCCCTGCACGGCTTCACTGCTGGCCGGATCGGTGCGGAATTCGACCTGCCAACGGCCGGTCGGCGCTTCCACGGGGATGAGTTTCTCGAAACTGTAGTAGCCCTGCGGACCGGCTTCGATCCGGCTTTCGATGAAAGGTTTGCCGTCAGGCTGTTTGAGGCGGACGAACAGCGGCTGCGCCTGCTTGCCCTTCATCGGCACCGGTTTGCCGTCGTTGTCACGCAGCAAGGCGGAAATGCGCACGATTTCGCCGGGACGATAGAGGTCGCGCCCGGCCCAGGCGAACACGTCGAACCATGCAGGCTCACGCCCGCTGACCGCGAATTCGGAGAGATCCAGCGCCGGCTGGTTGAACGGCAGCATCGACACGTCACTGCTACGACGTGCAATCAGCACATGTGCCGCATCGAGTTTGTAGGGCAGCATCGCATTGCCGTTGCGGTCGGTCTGACCTTTGAGCACTGCTTCACCGCTGGCATCGATGATCTGCAGGGCGACGCCGCTGGTTCCGGACCCGTCCTGCAACGACGCGGTGTGCACGAACAGTTTGTCCTTGTAGGCGCGGACGTGCAGGCCGATATCGCTGACGGTGAAAAACGTGGTTTCGTACTGCTCGCGGAACTGGCCGGAGCGCTTCATCACCGCGAAATACAGGCCGGGCTCCTGCAATTCATCGATGTCCTGGATCGGAAGATAGGTCACTGCCCGCTCGTTGCGCTTGCCGCCGAGCACGAAACGATTGGTGTAGACCGACTCAGCGAGAGTCGACAACGGCGTCTTGTCGCCGTATTCGCTATCGAGCTCCCAGCCGCTGCGCCGACCGCCGCGCTGGTAATCGGCAAAGAACTTCGGCAACGATTTCTCGTGCACGCGCAGGAATTCGACATCGACCTCGGGCACGTTCACCGAGACCACAGGCAGGCCGCGACTGTCGCGCGCCGGCAACACGCTGCCCTGTGAAGCGAAACCTACCGCCGGCTCGAGTTCACCCGTGTAGACCTTCTGCTCGATGTCGCGTCCAAGATTGCTGCCATCGGCAGCGGCGAGCTTGGACGAGATGGTGAAGGTGTATTCGGTATTCACCGACACGAAGGGGAATCGCAGGATCTTGCCGCTGTCGTCGAGCTTCCAACTGCTCTTGTCGTCTACCGAAGTGGCGAAGGTGATCAGTTTGTCGAAATCCTGGGTGCCAACCAGCGGCCGGGAGAACTCCAACGCGATCGCAAGGGTATCTCCGTCCTGATCCGGATAGGCTCGGACCACCGTGAACTCCTTGATCTCTTCCCGCTTTGCTTTGATCGCCTCGCCGCTGACCTCTGGCAACTGACCGGTTTCCTTGTTGCTGCAGCCCGGCAGCAGCGAGAGAACCAGCACGAGGCCTGCCAGCACACTCCCGTGACGCGCACGGCGCAACACCCGACCCACCACCCCAGACCACAACGAACGACACATAAGACCTCCCGGATTTGCGAGCGAGTATAGAGAAGCTTGCGCTCGATGAATTACTTTTTTTGAACAAATTTTTGACTATTTTTTAACTTTAAACGTTGCCTGACTCCCCATCCGCCGGGCTTGCCGGTTGGACCGGAAAAATACGTGTAGCTTCTTTTCGTGCATTGAAAGCGAACGCACTGAATCGCGCTGTCTGCGTGTATGCCGCATGGCGGCGCACGGCTGCCTCGTCCATCGGCTGCCTGCACCGCAAACAAGACAGGCCGCACGATGGCGGCCTGTCGGGGTCGAGACATGATGCATCGATCAAGCATTCACATCGGGCTGCGGCGCCTCGCCGCTTGCCGGTGGTGTCACGACATCATCACCGCCATCCTCGTCATCTTCGATGGAAGCATCCAGACGCTCCAGTGCCTGCAGTGTCTCGCCATCGCCCATACGCATCAGGGTCACACCCTGCGTATTGCGGCCCACCTGCGAGATCTCGGCCGCACGAGTCCTGACCAGCGTACCGCCGTCGGAAATCAACAGTACTTCATCACGACTGCGCAACAACACAGCGGCCACGAGCTTGCCGTTGCGTGTGGTCGTCTGGATACCGATCACGCCCTGCGTCCCCCGCCCCTTGCGCGGGTAATCGGCGAGCGGAGTGCGCTTGCCATACCCGTTCTCGGTCGCGGTAAGAATGTAGAAGGTCGTACCGTCGTCCAGAGCGGCTTCGACGTGCTCACTTGTGCCTTCCGCTGCCTCGACGGGCGTCTCATCCGACATCGCAACATCTTCAGCTACCTCGATCGCATCGACGGATTGCTCGTCGTCGACGATATCGCCAGCGGCCTCGGCGACGATCAAGCTCACCACCACTTCACCTTGTGAAAGGCGCATGCCTCGAACGCCAGTCGCGGTCCGCCCCATCGGACGAACGAAACTTTCCGAGAACCTTGCCGCGCGGCCATTGGATGCGAACAGCAGAATGTCGCGTTCGCCATCGGTCATCGCCGCGCCGATCAGCGCATCGCCATCGTCGAGATTGATCGCGATCTTGCCGCGCGCCAGTCTGTAGGCGAATTCCGTCAGCGGCGTCTTCTTCACTGTGCCGTTGCGGGTGGCGAAGAACACGAAATGCGCTTCGTCGTACTCGCGCACAGGCAAGACAGCCTGCACCTGCTCGCCCGGCTCCAACGCCAACCAGTTGATGATCGGACGGCCTCGTGCATTCGGACCGGCATCCGGCAGCTGATGCACCGGCAGCCAGAAGACACGGCCGCTGCTGGTAAAGGTGAGCAAGGTGTCATGCGTGTTGACCAGCCACAACTGGTCGATGAAATCCTCGTCCTTCGTCGCAGCCGCATTGCGACCGCGACCACCGCGCTTCTGCGCACGATACGCAGTGACCGGCTGGCGCTTCGCGTAACCGGCATGCGAGAGCGTGACCACGACATCTTCCGGTGCGATCAGATCGAGGATGTCGAGATCTTCTTCACTGGCGCGGATTTCGCTGCGTCGCTCGTCACCGAAGGCTTCCTTGACTTCACGCAACTCGTCGCGAATAACTTCGCGCAGTCGGTCGGGATTTTCCAGAATCTCGATCAGACCACGAATGGCTTCGAGCAGATTCTTGTATTCCTCGGTGAGTTTGTCCTGCTCCAACCCCGTGAGGCGGTGCAGGCGCATTTCAAGGATTTCCTTGGCCTGTACTTCGGTCAACTGGTACATCCCATCGACCAAGCCAACGCCCATCGGCAGATCTTCCGGCTTCGAGGCATCGCTACCGGCAGCAGCAAGCAAGGAGGCGACCAACCCCGCATCCCACGTCTTGGCCAAAAGCCGCTCGCGCGCTTCGTTGGGATTCGCCGACGTCTTGATCAGCTCGATCATTTCATCAATGTTGGCGAGCGCGACGGTCAGACCTTCGAGGATATGCGCACGAGCCCGGGCCTTGCGCAGTTCGAAAATCGTGCGGCGGGTGACGACTTCGCGACGGTGACGCACAAAGGCTTCGAGAATCTGTTTGAGATTCAGCAACTGCGGGCGGCCGTCGACCAGCGCCACCATGTTGATACCGAACACCGACTCCATCTGCGTCTGCTGATAGAGGTTGTTGAGCACCACTTCGGCGGAATCGCCGCGCTTGACCTCAATAAAGATCCGCATGCCGTCCTTGTCGGACTCATCGCGCAACTCGCTGATGCCTTCGAGCTTCTTTTCCTTGACCAGCTCGGCGATCTTCTCGATCAACCGCGCCTTGTTCACCTGGTACGGGATCTCGGTGACGATGATCGCTTCACGACCGTTGTCCGCGACTTCGACCTCGGCGCGTGCGCGCATGCGCACGCGACCGCGACCGGTGCGGTAAGCAAGATGAATGCCGCCGACGCCATTGATGATGCCCGCCGTCGGAAAATCCGGACCCGGGATGTACTGCATGAGACCGTCGATGTCGATCTCGGGCTCGTCGAGCAGCGCGATGGTCGCGTCGATCACTTCCGACAGATTGTGCGGCGGGATGTTCGTCGCCATGCCAACCGCGATACCGGCCGAGCCATTCACCAGAAGATTCGGAAACCGCGCCGGCATCACCGTCGGCTCAAGTTCCTTTTCGTCGTAGTTGGGCTGGAAGTTGACCGTATCCTTGTCGATATCGGCCATCAGCTCGTGGGTGAGCTTGGCCATGCGCGCTTCGGTGTAACGCATCGCTGCGGCGTTGTCGCCGTCGACCGAACCGAAGTTGCCTTGGCCGTCGACCAGCAGATAGCGAAGCGAAAACGGCTGCGCCATGCGCACCAGGGTGTCGTACACCGACTGATCGCCGTGCGGATGATACTTACCGATGACGTCACCGACGATACGCGCCGACTTGTAATAGGGCTTGTTGCTGTGTGCGCCCAGTTCATTCATTGCGAAGAGCACGCGACGATGCACGGGCTTGAGGCCGTCACGAACGTCCGGGAGCGCGCGACCCACGATCACGCTCATGGCGTAATCAAGATAGCTGCGGCGCATCTCGTCTTCGAGATTGACGGGAATGATTTCCTTCGCGAGATCTGTCATTGCGACTTCTTATGCTTGAGTGACGGCATGGGACAACGGGCGCCGTTCCGGAGACAAAGTCCGGGGGCAGCGCCGCGAGTGACGGGCCAGCCGCAGGGGCGTTCCGGAAGGCGATCGCGTATCCATGCGCGAAGCCTCGATTGTACCACGCGCACGCCTCTCACGCCCCTCCACCACAAGAGCATTTCCCAAGTAGAAACAAGTACTTGTGATCGCCTGTGGCGTCGGAGCAAATGCGCTTGGGAACGGTGCTTGAAATGGTGCCTGAAATGACCCTGCGAAGGGCCGGGATAATCCCCGGCACAATCCGCGATCAATGACCGAAATAGGTCTGCATCGAGACTCGATTCGGGCGCTCGACGACACCGCGTTCGGTGACGATGGCATCGATCAGTTCCGATGGCGTGACATCGAACACCGGGTTCCACGCCTGGATGCCCTCGGCCACCGTACGCACACCGCCGATGCCGAACAGTTCACCCGGATCGCGCTCTTCGATTTCGATCTTGCCGCCACTGGGCGTCGCCATATCGACCGTGGACGATGGCGCGACCACCATGAACTTGACGCCGTGATAACGGGCGGCGATCGCCAATTGGTAAGTACCAATCTTGTTGGCGACATCGCCATTGGCGCAGATGCGGTCGGCTCCGACGATCACCCACTGGACCTGACCGGTTTTCATCAGATGCGAGGCGGCGGCATCGGCGATGAGCGTGGCATCGATTCCGTCCTGCTGCAGCTCCCATACCGTCAACCGCGCACCTTGAAGCCAGGGACGGGTTTCGCCTGCGAATACGCGCTCAATGCGCCCTTGGGCTACGCCCGCGCGGATGACGCCGAGTGCCGTGCCGAAACCGGCGGTCGCCAAAGAACCTGTATTGCAGTGCGTCAGCACACCACTGCCTTTGGCGATCAATTGCGAGCCGAGTTTGCCCATTCGATGGTTCGCAGCCAGATCTTCATTGGCGATGGCCTGCGCTTCGCGGAACAACATCGTCCGCCAATCGTCGCCGGCATTGCTCAAAGCCCGCCGCATGCGCTGGAGTGCCCAAGCCAGGTTGACCGCAGTGGGGCGGGCCGCGTTCAGTTGTTGCATGATCGGTTCGAGGCGTTCGACGGCCTCGGCTGCAACGATATCGGCGCCAGCGCTGGCCGCGTCGAGTTCGCGCGCTGCGAGCACGACACCCCATGCAGCAGCGATGCCGATTGCCGGCGCACCGCGAACGATCAGCGAATGGATCGCCACCGCGACCTCCCCGCTGGTGCGGCAGGCCACGTATTCCAGAGTGAAAGGCAGCTTGCGCTGATCAATGAGTTCGAGCGTGTCACCGGTCCATCGGATCGGGCGGATGCGGTCGTAGCGTGCGTAATCGTCCATCGGCCTATTCTACCGGTCCGCATACGCAACGACCCGGCCGATCGGCCGGGTCGTGATGAAGATCATGATCGGAATCGCGACGATTCAGCCGCCCGGGGGACGGTCATCGCCGAGATCGCCCGGCGGACGCCGCTGATCGTCCCGTCGACCATCGTTATGTCGACCATCCTCCCATCGACCGCCGCCGCGACCAACCACGAATTCAGCGCGACATCCTCGGGTCACCCAGACGCCTGCACGGGACCGGCCCCAAGTCTTATTTTCAATACAGGGCGTGTCTGAGAGCTGGCGCAGCAAGCGGATATCACTATTGCGACCGCTTGGAATCGCGCAAGTGCGACTGCGATTGTCGCGGGATTCGCAACGGACCAGATCATTGCCGTAACTGCCATTATTGTTGCCATAGCGACCAGTGGCCTGAAACAGGCCGCGACAACCGTTGCTCACCCATACGCCTCGCGAATCGCTGCCCCAACTCCGGCCACGGACGCAGGGAGTATCCGAGAGCTGACGGATGAATTGGACGCGAGCGCCGTACTGGTTGCCGCAGCGCTCGGTACGGCCATCGCGGGATTCACAACGGAACAGACCATCGTTGCTGCTGTAGCCGCCATTCCCACCATAGCCGCTGCCATAGCGGTCATTGCCATCATCGCCGGGCCTACCGTAGCCCACACGGAATTCCGCCCGGCAACCGGAACTGACCCAGATTCCACGGGAATCAGTGCCCCAATTCCGGCCGCGAATGCAGGCGTTATCGGACAGCTGACGGACTAATTGAATATCACCGCCATTGGCGCTGCATCGCTCGGTACGGCCATCGCGGGATTCGCAGCGGACCAAGGTGCCGTTGTAGCCGTAGTCCGACCATTGCGCTTGCGCGGGTGCGCCGATGCTCGAAACACCGGCAATTACAGCGGACGCGATCAGGAAGAAGGTAGTGCGCATTGTCGTTCGACCCCCGGGTTGAGTGGTTCTAGGTTTGTCCAAGGCATCTGAACAGCCAGCGAATTTCAGCGAATAGACGGTGCGGGGAACACAAGCACGTTCAGGAAGATGACGTTTCCGTTCAGGAATGAGGGAAGTCGAAAGCAAGCACATCGGCGATCCGATCCGTTCCCGACATCGCCATCAACAGACGTTCAACACCAACGGCGACGCCCGCACATGCCGGCAGCCCAGCAGCCATCGCAGCAAGCAGACGTTCGTCCAGCGGTGGGCATGCCGCATCGCGTTCGTTACGCAGAGCATGATCGCGCATGAATCGCGCACGCTGCTCGTCCACATCGGTCAGTTCGTGATAGCCGTTGGCGAGCTCCAACGGGCCGAGATAGAGCTCGAAACGTTCGGCGACCGCAGGCCGATCTCCCTGCTCCACACGCAGTTTTGCCAACGCGCACTGCGACGCCGGGTAATCGCATACGACAAGGATGCCGTCACGTTCGAATGCGGGCTGCAGCCGATGCGTCATCAGCAGGTCGAGCCAGTCGTCACGCGTCAAACCTTCGGGATCGATATCCACGTCACCGAGCGCGGCGCGCAATTCGGTTTCCGATGCCGTGAACGGATCGATGCCAAGTCGCTCGCAATACAGATCAGCAAACGTGGTCATCACAACCGATGCCTCGCGACCGACCAACGCAAGCGCCGCACGCACGAGTGCGACTGTTTCATCAATCAGACGGTGATGATCCCAACCAACGCGGTACCACTCCAGCATCGTGAATTCCGGATTGTGACGACCGCCGGCTTCACCATTGCGGAAGACGCGACCGAGTTCGTAGCAATCGCCGATGCCTGCGGCCAGCAGACGCTTGAGCGGAAACTCGGGCGAGGTCCGCAGCCAGCGCGTGCGCGGCGCACCGTCGGTGCGGCCAGAGAATTCGAGCGAGAACGATTCGATGTTGACGTCGGTATTGCCTGCGACCGACAGCATCGGGGTTTCGACTTCAAGCACGTCGCGCTCGACGAAAAAGGCGCGAATGGTCGCGTACAGACGGGCGCGAAGACGCAGTGCGTTAATGGCAGCGTTGGGACGCCAGTCGGATGCGGAAGGCAGCCTCATCACATCGTCACCCCCCCGCGAACAAGGGGATGACGATGTCATTTCGATTCACGGCAATGTAGGTCATGCCTGCGCATGCTCTGCAAGAAAAGCCAGCAGCGCCGCTTCGTCCCAGATCTCGATACCGAGCTCCTGCGCCTTGGCGAGCTTGCTTCCCGCAGCCTCGCCAGCGATGACGACGCTGGTTCTCTTCGATACGCTGCCGGATATCTTTGCACCCAGCGATTCAAGTTTTGCTCCGGCTTCGTCGCGCGACATCGACGCCAGACCACCGGTTAGCACGACAATCTTACCTGCAAACGAAGAAGCAGAGACTGGAGAATATTCACTGCGAGAAAGGGTATCGGCACCAATGGTGCTCGACATATCTTTTCTCAAAGACTCCACGAAATTTTTTCTGGCATTCATCAGCTCTTTCCGAGCGCCTTTGTAGATATCTTCTGCCTTGACAAGCTGTTTCAAAAAAAATTCTACATCCGTTCCTACAACCCAATCAGCAACAACATGGACCATATCAATATCGCCACCAACAAGACCATCTGGATTCCCAGAAAATATCCGCAACCTATGCTCACATGACTGTCCATTTGAACCTGCTGCACACGTGCAATATGCATTTAAATTGTTACCGACTTTTTCAAAAACAACACGATAAGGCTCTTCCGCCGAACCTTGAACGTAAAACTCAGCCCTGAGCATAACCTCTCCATTCAATCTGAATTGGCATTCAAAAAAACAATTAGATTGTCTTTTTCAATTATTTTTATTCCCAGCTCTTTGGCTTTACTAAGCTTAGCTCCAGCAGCATCTCCCGCAATAACAAAATCCGTTTTTTTTGACACGGATGCAACAACAGTAGCCCCAAGCTCTTCGAGTCTTTCTTTAAGTGCATCTCTTGTTATAAATTTCAAATCACCAGTCAGCACTATCTTCTTGCCAAACAGGGGACCATCAGGGTTATTTGCAGGCGAAACCCTGCGCATATCGGAAACAAGATCAAAGGCCCGATTCAAACGGCCCCTCCAATCATAATCTTGAATGACCCCCAAGAATTGATCAACAGCCTCATCATCCCATCCGCTCTCTTTAATATCTACCCCCGATAGAGCAAATATATCTTCAATAGATGAGCACTTTTTTTCCAGATCACCGATAGCCTTTGGCCCAACACCAAAAAGATAAACCCTGGACGGCGATGAATTTATTTTTTTAATGGCGTCGATGAAGAAATTAAAATTAAAATTATTTATAAATCCCACAGAAGGTGAGCCGACCTCTTTCGGAACAACACCTCTAGCCAGGAGCTGATCAAGCACTGCCTCATTGTGTGCTTCTCTAAAAAAAGCTGAAACAGACTTGGCGACAGTGGCACCAATATCAGGGACAGCCAGAAACAAAATTGCATCTGCGCGACGTACCCATTCAAGCCTGCCGAAGGATTTGGCGATGCTTTTCGCCGTACTTTCACCAATATCCATAATGCCGAGCCCATACAAAAGCCGATCAAGTGATGGATTTTTGCTGGATTCAATGCTGTCGAGCAGATTTTCTGCCCACTTGCTGGCGATCTTCCCGGCCTTCACCGTCTCCGGCGTCGTGTTCTCTCGCTCGTCGGCACGGCGCTTCATTTCGAGGAAATCTTCGAGCTTCAAGGCGTATAGATCGGCGACGGTCTTGACGTAACCGAACTCGACCAAATCATCGATGATCCGATCACCCAAGCCCTCGATATCCATCGCACGACGCGATGCAAAGTGGATCAACGCCTGCTTGCGCTGTGCGGCGCAGAACAGGCCGCCGGTGCAGCGAGCGACGACTTCTCCTTCTTCACGTTCGACCGTCGAACCGCAGACCGGGCATTCGGTCGGCAATGCATAGGGCGGATGCAGCGGTTCGCCCGAGGCATCGCGCGGCCGCTCGTCGTCGATGATACGGACCACTTCCGGAATCACGTCTCCTGCGCGACGGACGATCACCGCATCGCCGACGCGCACGTCGAGACGTGCGATCTGGTCGGCGTTATGCAACGTCGCGTTAGTGACGACCACACCTGCGACCTGCACCGGTTTCAGCCGTGCGACCGGGGTCAATGCACCGGTACGGCCGACCTGCACGTCGATCGCTTCGACGACCGTCATCTCTTCCTGCGCGGGATACTTGTGCGCCAGCGCCCAACGCGGCGCGCGCGATACAAAACCCATCGCGCGCTGCTGGTCATAACGATCGAGTTTGTAGACCGAACCGTCGATGTCGTACGGCAGCGCGTCGCGGCGTGCGCCGAGGTCACGGTAGAACGCCAGCACACCATCGACACCGCGCGCGGTGCGCGCTTCTGGACTGACCGGCAGGCCGAGATCACGCAGCCACGCCAGCATCTGCGAATGAGTCTTGATCTCTGCCGGCATGCCCTCGGCCTCGCCGAGCGAATAGGCATAGAAGCTCAGCGGGCGCTTGGCAGTGATGCGCGGATCGAGTTGGCGCAATGAACCGGCTGCGCCGTTACGCGGGTTGGCCAGCATTTTTTCGCCATTCGCCAACGCCCATGCGTTGTATTTGTCGAAAGCGGCTTTGGGCATGAAGACTTCACCGCGCACGTCGAGCACCGTCGGCATCTCGACACCATCCGCACTGCGCAAGTGCAAAGGAATGGCCTTGATCGTGCGCAGATTGGCGGTGACATCCTCGCCGGAGCTCCCATCGCCGCGAGTGGCGCCGCGCACGAACACGCCGTTCTCGTATCGCAGGCTGATGGCAAGGCCATCGAGTTTGGGCTCGACAGAGAAGACCGGTGCGGCATCGCCGGTTTCTTTTTCGATGCGATCGACGAAATCCTGCACTTCCTCGTCGGTGAAGGCATTGCCAAGCGAAAGCATCTCGACGTTGTGCTTGACCGACTCGAATTTCGGCGACGGTGTATTGCCGACGCGCTGCGTTGGCGATGTCGCATCGGCGAATTCGGGATGCGCAGCTTCCAGCGCTTCGAGTTCGCGCATCAACCGGTCGTATTCGATATCCGGGATGGAAGGATCATCGAGGACGTAATAACGATAATTCGCGTCGTCGATCCGGCGACGCAGTTCGGCAATTCGGGCGGCGGGATCTGTCATTTGCGTTACGTCAACCATGATGCTGGGTAGAGCGGCCTTCAGGCCGCTGCTCATCGACGTGCGGTCAAGCGGCCTGAAGGCCGCTCTACCGGGGCGGCGTCACCAGCGGGTGTTCTTCGAAATCGGCGGCGCTTCGTGCTGGCGATCGTACGCGCGCAGGTCGTCGCGGATATGGGCGACGCGCTGGCGGCCGAGTGCGCTGCGGGCCTCGTCCAGGACCACGCCGTCAAGCAATTCGGCCATGCGCTGTGCGGTTGGCAGCAATTTCTCCCAGGCATCGAGCGCGGGAATCGGCGCAGGCAACGTCAGGAAAAACGCGATCGCAGGCGTTTCCATCGACTGGATTTCGCTCATCTCGAAACTGCCGGGCTTCTTGATGTTGGCGACACTGAAGATCGGACCACCATCGGGGCGCCCATCGACCAGACGATGAAAAATGCCCATGTAACCGTAGCTCAGGCCGGCTTTTTCAGCGGCGACCACGATGTCGGTGCCGCGCAGCACCTGCCCGGAACGTGCCGCGACATACAGCGTGACGATCTTGTCGAACTCTTCGCGGTCCCGCCTGCCGACATCGGGACCGGACGGTGGGGGCGAATCCTGCGGAGGCATCTGACTCTGGAGGGATGAGACGTCAGTGCGGCCGGTTGGCGCTTCGCGCGTCGGATTGGATATCTGCTCCAGCGTCAGATTGCGGTCGGCGGATGACTCGCGGACTTTGCGGCCTTGGCTGGGCTTGCGCGGTCGACCGAAGAAATAGATCGCGGCCATCAGCAGTACGCCTGCGATCACGATTCCAATGCGCAGCAACCAGATATCCGACATCGTGTCTTGTCCTCGCGTAGGGTTAGGCGGCGCCGGCGAGACGCGCGGCTTCGGCCAGATCGACCGATACCAGACGACTCACGCCCGGCTCACGCATGGTAACGCCACTGAGTTGCTGTGCGGCTTCCATCGTCGCCTTGTTGTGGGTGACGAACAGGAACTGCACGTGTTCGCTCATTTCGCTGACCATCGCGGTAAAGCGGCCGACGTTGGCCTCGTCAAGCGGCGCATCGACTTCGTCCAGCAGGCAGAAAGGTGCAGGATTCAGCTGGAAAATCGCAAATACCAGCGCGACTGCGGTCATCGCCTTCTCGCCGCCGGACAACAGCGTGATATTGGACACGCGCTTGCCGGGTGGGCGCGCCATGATCGCGACGCCGGTATCCAGAAGATCGTCGCCGGTCAGTTCGAGATAAGCGTGACCGCCACCGAACAGACGCGGATACAGCTGCTGCACGCCCGCGTTGACGCGGTCGAACGTGTCCTTGAAACGACCGCGAGTTTCGCGGTCGATCTTGCGGATCGCATCTTCGAGCGTTTCCAGCGCGGTGTTGAGATCGGCATCCTGCGCATCAAGGTATTCCTTGCGCTGCGCCGCTTCCGCGTGTTCCTGGATCGCCGCCAGATTGACCGGTTCCAAACGACGCAACTTGGTGTCGAAGTCGGTGACGATCTTTTCCCATGCGCGCGGATCCGCATCGTCCGCGAGCGTCGAGATCACATCATCCAGGACGAAGCCACTGGCAACCACGGCGCCTGACAACTGGTCGGCCTTGAGCACCAGCGCCTGTTGGTCGAGCTTGCGCTGCGATATGGACTCACGCTGCGCAACCGCCTGTTCTTCGCGCTGATGCCGGGTCTGCTCGAAACCACGCAATTCGTTGTCCACGCCTTCGAGTGCGGCACGCGCGGCGGCGAGATGTTTTTCGGCGAGCACACGCTGTTCCAGTGCGGTCTGGCGTTCCTGCTCCAGCGATACCACCGGCGCGTCGCCGTCGGACAGCTGCGAGGCGAGCTCGCCGAGACGGGCATCGAGCTGTCCGCGCTGGCCGCCCATGCGCTCAAGCGCCTGCGCCAGTGCGACGACC
>JBGSID010000243.1:0-2352 GCA_041751895.1 Lysobacteraceae bacterium
GCTGCGGCCGGTGCGCAGCCGACCTCGCAGGCCGCTGTTCAGATGTTGCCATCAGCAACGGTGTCTGCTCTGACGCCGGGTATCGGCCATTGGCCGGACGACCTGTGGCCGCGTACACCCGGTGCCTACGCTGGCGCAGTCCAACGCCGCGACCCCGACGATGCCGCCACCGACGGAGAACGCTTCGTCGAGATTGGCGCCCGTTGGCGCACCCGCAGCGAAGACGCGCGCTGGCGCGGTCGCCTCGACGTGTTCTCTCGCCACCACAGTCGCGGATTCGATGTCCTTGGTGCTGAAGCGTTGCTGGAATGGCGTCCGCAGGAGTCGCCTTGGCAGATCGTGCTGGCGGCACAGTCCTTGTACCAGCCCGACGACCGCGTCGATGGCCAACGTCCGGCCTCGCTGCGGTTGCGCGCCGAAGCTGCCTACGACGTGGTCTACGACGACCGCTGGGAATCGACGTTCGAGGCTGGCGCCATCGCGCAAACCACCAGTATTAATAATGTCTCGCGTGCCGATGCCGCGCGGTTGGACAGCGAACTGCAAAGTACTTACCGCAGCGACCATCCGTTCCAGCCCTATTTCGGCTATCGGCTGCGCTGGCGCGCGGACTGGCGCGACACCCTGTCCGCCGATCTGCGCCTGACCGGCAATACGCCGGGAGATCGTCCGCTCGACAACGCGCGCCTGGCACTCGACTGGTATCGCGTCGGTCCGCGCTGGGTCCACAACGCATCGCTGGATTGGCGGCGTGCCTTCGTCGACGACAATCGCAGCCGCAGCTTCGACCGCGTCCGCATCGGTGGTTCGACATCCCGTTACGCGCTCGGACCGGTCCACGGTTGGCGCCTGCGCCTCGAAGCCGCCTACGACCTGCGCGACCGCGCACCGATCGCCAGCGTGCAGTTCGAATGGTTCCGCCACAACGGCCGAGGCATCGCCGATCTGCTTGCTTCTGAAGCACCGCTGCGCGGGGTGCTCGAACACGATCTGCATACGCCCTTGCGCGGAGAGACGACGCGATGAGTGAGCGTTTGAGCGCGGCCTGGATCCGCGCATTGCTCGACCAGGATGTCCCGCCGCTGTGGTGTCGACTGGATCGGCTGCAGGCCGAACGCACGGTCGCCACCTACATGGCCTGGACCGGGCGGCGCGATATCGACGACACCATGATCGGCAGCGGCGGAAGGCGCATGGAGTTCGCCCGCTTCCTGCGCGAACGCTGCGAAGCCCTCAGCCGGAATTACGCCAGAATCGAATCGCGCTTCCGGCTGTTCCTCGAACAGTCGCAAGCGATCGAAGATCCCGGGACATTGCGAACGGCCATGCTCGCGGCTGCGGCAGACCTTGGCGCATCGACACGCCAATTGCGCGGCGATGCCAAAGCGTTTTCGCGGTGGATGGACCCCGATGCCCTGGCCGAACGCATCGATCGCCAGCGCGCCGACATCGAACGCGAACTGATGTTCGTACTCGACCGGCTCGGCCGCATCTGCGCCGGACTGGCCAAGGGCACCAGAATGTCGGAATCGATCGATGTCTGGCAATCGCTGGGCCTGAAGCAGACGCTGCAGCCGCTGCTGGCGTTTCCGGGCCACGCCCGCGTGCGCGAAACCGCATTGCGCTGCGTCCGCCGCATCCTCTGCGCCGCGCCGCAGGACATGCAGGCCGAGCGCACGATGTTGCAGTTCGCGTACCGCACCGCACTGGACGTGCAGCAGCCGATCTGGATGCAGTTCGACGCACTGGAATTGATCGCGTATCGCGACCCTGCCCAGGTGCTGACGATCCTGCTGCGGCGCCTGGACGCCGACGCGCACCCGGACGATCTATTCCTGCGTCGACGGGCACTGGACTACGGCCTGATCGCAGGCAACGACGCGCTCGCGGAGCTGTTGCCACGGCTGGCGGCCGACACTTCGGATTACGTCCGCCAAGGCGTCGCCGAAGCGCTGCCGAAACTCCCGGCAGACTGGGTTCGAATGTTGGCGCCGGCACTCACCCGCGATGCTGCACCGCCGGTCGCCGCCCAGGCGCTGCTTGCGCTGCCCATGCTTCTTGGAAGCGGGCTTCTGGTAAGCGGGTTGTCGGGGCGCGAGGATGCGGCCGACCTGGCGACCTTCGCATTGGATCTGCTGCTGAAGGCGCTCGAACGCATCGACGGCGACGCCTTCACGATGCGCACTGCTTTGCTGGTCGCGGCGGAATGGCCGCTCGACGATGCGAATACGACTGAAGCTGCCATCGCCAGACTGGAAGCGGGTTTGACTGCGCTGCATCAAACGCACCCCGCGACGATGCTGCGCCGCGCTGCCGCCGAAGCGCGGGAACGCTTGCGCGCGCGCGTCGCCG
>JBGSID010000244.1:0-2452 GCA_041751895.1 Lysobacteraceae bacterium
CGGCACGCCCAAGGCATCGGCGGGTTTGCGACGCCACCAAGCCATGAAGCCGGTGATCGACAGCCACACCAGCGTCCCGGCAAACGCGCTGTTGAGCCATGGACCGAAGCGGCCAAAAAATCCGCCTTCGTGGATGTCGACGCCGGTAGCGACGGTCTTCGCGAGCCAGGGGAAATCGTCCCAGCTTGCGGCGCCGACGCGGCGGCCGTCGTGGCGGTCGTAGAGCGCGTAGTGTTCCTGCGATGCGCCGGCCCGCTGGCTGCGCAGTGAAACGGCAGCCTCCGGCGGGCCATCGAGCATGCGCAGGATCAGATCGCCGTCCATCCCGGTAGCACGGGCATCGCGCACCATGCGATCGAGCGAGGCGACATGCGATTGCACGCCGTGCCCGGCCTGTATCACCGGCGCGAAACCTGCGGCGGAGGGTGCCTGCTGGTTGAAAGTGCGCTGTACGGACTTGAGCAGGGTGCCGCCCCAGAAACTGGTCCACGGCAGCGCCGTCAGCAGAAAGAGGATGATCACCAGCGAGCACCAGACCGCGACGCAAGCGTGCAGATCGCGCCAGAACACGCGCGGACCGGCGCGCAGCCGTGGCCACAGGACTTGTGCGAAGGACTGTTTGTCCCGTGGCCACCACACCACCAGACCGCTCAGCACCATCACGATGGTCCAGCATGCGCCCAGTTCAAGCAGCCAGCTGCCGGCGTCGCCCAGCGGCCAGCCGCCGTGGAGTTTACGGCTCCATCCCGGCCACCACGCGGCGGCGTCGAGCTGTCCAAGCAAGTGGCCGCGATAAGGATCGACGAAGACCGCGACTGGCAAGCCGCGTGCATTCTCGAACAGCACTTCAGTGCTGCGTCGCGGATCGGCAGAGAGCAGCACACTGCCGATGCGGCTGCCTGGCCGGATATCCCGCGCGATCTGCAGCTGCGCATCGAGCGACAGGTGCCGGGTATCGGGTTGGACGAACCGCAATTGCGGATGTGCGGTGTCCACCCATGCATACGACCACAGATACAGCGTTCCGGTGATCGATTGCCACAGTACGAACGGCACCACGAGCAGTGATGCCAGAAAATGCCAGCGCCACGCGCGGCGCCGCAGTGACGATGTCTGCATCGGTGAAGCGGTCATTGGAAAGTGTGCACTGGGATCGAGCCGGTCGACCGCCAAGCCTACGCCCGCACCGAGCCGTGGCGGATGCGGCGTTTTGCCGCAGGTCTGCGGCGTCGCAAGCCGGGAGAATGGCGGCCCGCCATCTTGTCCGGTCCCTCCCGCATGTCATATTCCCGCCTGTTCCTTGCGCTGATGGTCGCCCTGTCGTCGTCTCCGTTATCGCTGATGCCAACGTCGATGTCGGCAGCGACAGCAGTGAAAACGATGCGGTGAAGACGCTCGGTACCGTCACCGTGACCGGGCTGCGGCCCACTTCGCTGCCCACCCAGATCCCGACCACGATGGAAGGCACGACCGGCGCCGAGACCGAAGCCCGCATCAACGCCGCCGATGCCGAGGATGCGCTGAAATATTTCCCGAGCCTGCTGGTACGCAAGCGCTACATCGGCGACTACGACCACGCCGTGCTCGCGACCCGCGCGTCGGGCACCGGCAACAGCGCGCGGTCGCTGGTGTATGCCGACGGTATCTTGTTGTCGAACCTGCTGGGCAACGGCGCCAGCTTCACGCCGCGCTGGGGCCTGGTGACGCCCGAGGAAATCGAGCGCGTCGATGTGCTCTACGGGCCGTTTTCGGCAGCGTATTCCGGTAATTCCGTCGGCGCGGTGGTCGATTACGTGACCCGGATGCCCAGCCGGTTCGAAGCGCACGTCAAATACGGCTACTACCACAGCAATTTCGATCTGTACCGCAGCAGCGACCGCGACAATGACGATGCATACGCCGCAAGCGCTTCGATCGGCAACCGCTGGGGTGAGTTCTCGGCATGGTTGTCGCTCAACCGCCTCGGCAGCGACGGGCACCCGATCGCCTTCGCCAATACGCTCGCGAGCAACGGCAGCGCGGGGTCCGGTACGCCGGTGACCGGCGCGGTGGCGGGACGCAATCCGCGCAACCAGCCCTGGTATCTGCTGGGCGCGACCAATCGGACAGAGACCGTCCAGGACCACGCCAAGCTCAAGCTCGCCTACGACCTCACGCCCGACACTCGCCTGAGCTATGTCTTCGGCCTGTGGAAGAACGATGTCTTCCGCGATTCCGAGACGTATCTGCGCGATGCTGCCGGCAATCCGGTCTACAGCGGCGACGTGCTGATCGACGGCAACCGCTATAGCGTGCCGGCGACCTCGATCTCGCTGCAGCGCGCGGAACTCGAGCACCGCATCCACGGCTTGTCGCTCAAGCGCAGCAGCGGCGGGGCCTGGGACTATTCGGTCAGCGTCAGCCGCTATGACTACGCGACCGACCGGATCCGTTCGCCCACTGTCGCCCGACC
>JBGSID010000245.1:0-2742 GCA_041751895.1 Lysobacteraceae bacterium
GCTGGCATTCCGGCGCGGCGTGTTGGCGGTGGTGCTGTTGGCTGCGTGCCTGCCGTGGCAGCCGGTCGCTGCCGCCGACGGCAGCCTGTGGCAGCGTGCGGATCAGCGCGAGCACGTGCAACTGCAGCGTGGCATCGAGGCGTATCGCAGCGGCGACTACACCACTGCCGAAGCCTTGTGGCGCGATCTTCCGGGCGCGGATGCGGCTTACAACCGGGGCAATGCATTGGCGAAGCAGGGCCGCTACGACGATGCCATCGCCGCATACGATCGCGCGCTGCAACTGCGGCCGGAGATGCGCGACGCGGCGGAGAACCGCAAGCGGGTCGATGCCGCGCGCAAGCGCAAGCCACCGCAGGACAAGCCACAAAACCAGCAGCAAAACCAGCAGAAGAACGATCCGCAGAAGTCGCCGAAGGACCAGCAGAAAGATCAGCAGGACAATCAACAACAGCAGTCGGGTGAAGACAAGCCGCGCGAGTCGAATGAGGGGCCGAAGCAGCCTCCGCAGGATCAGCCGCCGCAGAAGCCTCAAGAACAGAAGCAGCAAAAGCCTGACGAGCAGAAGCCGCAGGATCAGAAGTCTCAAGGTCAGAAGCCCCAGGACCAAAGATCACAGGATCAAAGGTCACAGGAGCAGAAATCGCAAGAGCAAAAATCGCAAGAACAGAAACCTCAACGGCAAAGCCCGCGATCGCAGACAACAGGGACGCCTTCCGAGCCGCCGAAAGCGCCTGACGAGAAGGATGCCAAGGCGCAGGAACAGGCGCAGCGTGAGGCCGATGCTGCGCAGCGTGAACAGATGCGGCGAGCGCAGGCGAAACCACCCGAGCCGGCAAAGGGCGAAAAAGGCGAAGCGATGCTGTCGCCGTCGAAGGAGAGCGCTGCGGACCGCGAACGACGGATTGCCAACGAAGCCTGGCTGCGGCGGGTTCCCGACGACCCGGGCGGATTGCTGCGCGCCAAGTTCAAGCTTGAGGAAAAACGCCGTCGCCGTGAGGGCGACCGGTGATGCGGCGCGTCGTCAGCCCCGTTGCTGTGTGGGTATGGACGCTGTTCGCGTTGGCCTCCGTGCTGGCGATGCCGGTGTCGGCACAGAGCCGTGCGTCGCTCGATCGCGACCGCATTTCCATCGATGAGACCGCGACACTGACGCTCGAAATCGATCCGAAAACTGCGAGGGGCTTGCCGGATCTGACCGTACTGTCGCGCGATTTCCAGGTGGTCGATCAGAACGTGCAGCAACAGGTGAGCATGGTCAACGGCGACGTGTCGCTGCAGATCACGATGCAGCTCACGCTGGCACCGCTGCGGGAAGGCGAGATCGAGATTCCCATGCTGCGGATCGGCAAGGATGTCACCCGCCCCCTGCGTCTGACGGTGTTGCCGTCGAGCAATCCCGCGAACAACGCCTCGAACAATGCTTCAGGCAATCCGCAGACCGGTCTCCCGCCGGCGCCCGGGATCGCCGGGCAAGGGGCGCTGTTCATCGAGAGCCAGGTCGACAGCCAAACGCCGTACGTGCAGCAGACGGTCGGCTACACGCTGCGGCTGTATTACGAGTCGGGGACCATCATCGATGGTCGTCTCGATCAGGATCCGCCCGAGGGCGCGAGCCTGCAGAAAATCGGCGATGACCTGCAGTCGACGCAACGCGTCGGAAATCGCGATTACCGTGTGGTGGAGCGGCGTTTCCTGCTGATTCCGGAACGCAGCGGCGTCGTCACGATTCCGCCCGCGCATTTCCTCGGCAGCGGTGTGGGGTTGTTCGACAGCCTGTTCAACAGCAACCGCCAAGAGCTGCGGGTCCGTGGTCGCCCGATCGAGCTCCAGGTGAAACCCATCCCGGCCAACGCCCGGCAGCCGTGGTTGCCGCTGCGGAACCTGCAACTGCGCTATCTGGAAAGACCGCAGACGCTGCGCGTCGGTGAAAGCGCCACGGTCATGGTCGAAGCGGTGGCGGAAGGTGCGACGGCCGCACAATTACCGGCATTGATGCTGCAGGCAGGGCCGGATGCCCAGGTGTTTCCCGATCAGGCGCAGCAGGACGATCGCTTCGCGGTGGGACGTCCGCAGGCGACCACCGTGCGCAGGTTCTCGATCCTGCCTGGGCGCGAAGGCACGCTGCGTATCACCGGGCCGCGAATCGAATGGTGGGATACCGAAGCAGGCGTGGCCCGCGTCGCATCGTTGCCTGAGTTGAGGCTGACAGTCGCGCCGGGTGCGGCAGGTACTTCAGTTACGAAAAACGCCGCTGCAGAAGTGCCAGCAGCAGGCAGCAGTGGCGACCAGGGCGATGACCATGCCTGGCCGAGCTGGGTGCCGCGTGGGCATTGGTTGCTGGCGAGTCTCGGGCTGTTGCTGCTGTGGACGGGCGTGCTGATCTGGGTCTGGCGGCTCTGGCGTGCGCGCCACCGGCCTTCCACGGCCGGGCATGCGTCGTCGCCATCCGCAGCACAAAGGATGACCGGGACAGCCGCCAGCACTCGGTCGGGAGCGGGTGCATCGGGACCTTCAGCATTGGGCGCCACGGCACCGTTGCCGATGCGCACCGACCCGCAGGCGTGGGCGGATGTATTGGCGCGCGGCAATCCCGGTGAGATCGAGCGCATGCTCTGCGCGATGGCTTCACCGGTGGCGGCCGATCTCGATGCCGTGCGTGCGCGCTTGGACGACCCTGTGCAGCGCGCGGCGATCGATGCGCTGAACCGTGCGCGTTGGAGCGACGGTGACCTTTCGGCC
>JBGSID010000246.1:0-3630 GCA_041751895.1 Lysobacteraceae bacterium
GTGACGCATCTGCAGACCGTGCTGCGGCCGCCGGTCGATGCTGCAGTGCTGGCGCGCTCGGAACAGGACCAATGCCAAGCGTTCCGCTGGCGCGATCACGCCTGGGGTGTGCAGTTCCATCCCGAATTCAGCGCCACGCACATGCGCGGCTACGTGCAGGCGCGCCGTGACGCGCTGCAGCGCGAAGGCCGCTGCCACCTGCGGCTGTCGAGAGAGATCAAGCCGACGCCGCATGCGCGCGGCGTGCTGCGACGTTTCGTACGGCATGCCGGTACACTTCGCGGGCATTGATGCCCTGTGGAAGTTTTTCCGATGACAGGCATTCCCGAAAGACAGACGAGGACGACGATGGAAATTCGCAAGGTGCCCGCCACAGCCGGCGCGGACTGGTTGCTCAGCGCGTTCAATCTGCTGCGCAAATCGCCGTTCGGGCTGGGCCTGCTCGGGCTGATCTACGGCCTGATCTCGCTCGCGGTCACGCTGCTCGCGCGTGCGATGCCGAATCTGTTGGGGCCACTGCAGCTCGCGCTGATGGTGGTGGGGCCGCTGTTGATGGCCGGCATGGTGTTCGCGGCACGCGAAGTGGACGAAGGCCGTAGCGCGGCGCCCGGGCACTTGTTGCGCGGCATCCAGGAAGGCAAGGCCGGACGCCTGCTCGGCACGCTGCTGCCGCAGATCGCTGCCCTGCTGGTGTGTGCGGCGCTGCTGGTGATGATGATCGGCATCGACCAACTGCAGGCGTTGTCCGAGTTGATGCAGAAACTGCAGACCCAGACCAACCCGGATCCGGCGATGTTCGAAGACCTGCCGGTCGGGCGTCTGTTCCTGTGGTTGATGCTGGTGATGGCCGTCGGCGTGCTGTCGTGGTTCTTCACCTTCACCGCGCTGCCGGACATGATGTTCGCGGACGCGCGCATGATCCCGGCGATGCGTCGCAGCTTCCGCGCCTGTCTCGGCAATCTGCCCGCGATGATCCTGTTCTTCGTGATGTTCGTGGTGGTGATGATGGCGCTGGGCGTCGGCATCAACGTGCTGGGCCTGATCTTCGCGATCGTCGGCGGCGAACTGGCGCTGGTGATCGTCTCCACCCTGTTGATGGGCACGGTCCTGCTGCCGCTGATTTCGGCGGTGATGTATTTCGCATGGAAACAGATGGTCGGCGCTGGCGCCCCCGCGGCAGTAGCCATCACCGGCATCGAAGTCTGAGCCGCTTCAAAACCTGATTTTCGCGACGATCTCCGGAGGCAAAAGAACTCCGGAAATCGTCGCGCTGTGCAGAGCCGCGATCGCGCATTTCGTCAAACAGACGCGTCGTCAAGCAGACGCGAAGACGGCCGTCCTCACCAGCGGGCAGCAGGACTTCGCCGACGCTGGTGATCACTTTCCCTGTGGCGGCGCGGCCAATTCGCGTGTATCGAGAAAGTCGTTGTGGTCGAGATCCTGGCGGCGGAAACGGTCGGCCAGACGCGCGCGATACTCGTCCCGTGCCAGCGGTTTTCCACGGCCTCCCGGCTGTTCTTCGGGCGCGAGCACGCCGTCGTGATTGAGGTCCATGCCGTCGAAGGCATAACTCAGCCAGTCCTGATACTCGACGAGCGAGACCTTGCCGTCGCCATCGACATCCATCCGCTGCAGGTAGTCGCCGGTGGCGCTGACCTCTTGTGCCGCAGCCATCATCGGCAGCAGCGACAACGTCGCCAGAACGGCGACGTTGCGACAGGTGCGGATTCGATTCGACATGGCGGCGGAGTCGGGCTCAGTCACGTGCGGGCTGCAGCGCATAGCCTTTCATGCGCTGCGAGAATTCGTGCAACGCCTGGATACCGCTCGCTTCAGCGTCGCGGCACCACGCCTGCAGCTGCTGCAAGGTCTCGTTGGCGCTCTGGCTCCGGCTTTCCAGCACCAACGCGAGCCGGGCGCGATACTCGACCAGCGTGCTGATGCGCGGACGCTGGGCGATCCACTGCTGTAATTGCTCGCGGGCATCAGGCTTGAGCCAGCGGCCATCGTCCGCCAGCCCCTTGCGAAGCTGGCGCGGCAACAGTGCACGGAGCCGCGCACCTGCGATCCGGGATTCCTCGCGCAGCGCAGGCATCAACACACTGCGCTGGTAATCGGTCATCGCCTGGAAACGGTGGGTCAGCAACGCTTTGAGCGTATCGGTATCCGGCATCTGGATATTCGGGCGGATGTCGAGACTCGGCGCCACGCGCAGCACTTTCGCCAGGCCAAACGTCTGCAGGACGCGGATCGCCGCCCAGCCGATATCGAATTCCCAGCGGCGCAGCGCGAACTTGGCCGAGCTCGGGAACGTATGGTGATTGTTGTGCAGCTCTTCGCCGCCGATCCACACCGCCCACGGCGTGAGATTGGTCGCGGTGTCGGTGGTCTCGAAGTTGCGATAGCCCCACCAATGGCCGAGCCCATTCACCACGCCGGCCGCCCAGAACGGAATCCAGGCCATCTGCACCGCCCAGACCGCGACGCCCATGAAACCGAACAGCGTGGCATTGATGGCCAGCATCAGTACCGGACCGGCCAACGGATGCGGGGTATAGACATGCCGCTCGACCCAATCGTCGGGCGCGCCCTTGCCGTACTGTTCGATCGACGCACGGTCCCAGCGCGCTTCGCGATACAGCTCGACGCCGCGCCAGAACACGTTGCCGATGCCTTTGACCATCGGGCTGTGCGGATCTTCTTCGGTCTCACACTTTGCGTGATGCTTGCGATGGATCGCCACCCATTCTTTGGTGATCATGGAGGTGGTGAGCCACGTCCAGAAGCGGAAAAAGTGTGCGATGACGGGATGGAAATCGACCCCGCGATGGGCCTGACTGCGATGCAGATAGAGGGTGACCGCAAAGATGGTGATCTGGGTCACTGCCAGCAGGTAGATCAGCAGCGAACCCCAACCGATCTGCAGCAGACCGCCCGCGAAAAAATCGAGGAAAGACAAGGACATGGCGCGTAAACTCGTGTGGAAATCTGTAGAAGCCCGATCATGATGGGGGCTGACAACCGTGTTTGCCACCCGTTCGGGCAGGTATGGTGCCGGGGATGTCGGCGGCGGTCACACTCCTGAATGCCGCGCCTGAACGCCAGACTTGGCACCGGATCAGAGGAGGGAGTAGGTGCTGCCGGCCGTGTTGTGGAATGATGCTGCCGCATGTCGATCTATGCCCTCAAACCGAAATTCCAGGCGCTGCTGCGCCCTGTCGTCCGCCAGTTGCATGCGTTGGGCGTCACCGCCAATCAGGTGACGCTGGCCGCCTGCGCGATGTCGGTCGCGCTTGGCGTGTGGCTGTACGCGGCCGCGCCGGGGCCGAATGCCTTCCTGCTGGTGCCGCTGTGGATGTTCCTGCGGATGGCGTTCAACGCGATCGACGGCATGCTCGCCCGTGAGTTTGGGCAGCAGTCGAAGCTGGGCGCGTATCTGAACGAACTCACCGACGTCATCGCCGACGCCGCACTGGCGCTGCCGTTCGCGGCGGTCGCACCCTTCGCGCCGGTCTGGGTGGGAACCTTCGTGGTGCTGGCCGGATTGAGCGAATTCGCCGGTGCGCTCGGGCCGACGATCGGCGCAACCCGCCGCTACGACGGGCCAATGGGCAAGAGCGATCGCGCCTT
>JBGSID010000247.1:0-8890 GCA_041751895.1 Lysobacteraceae bacterium
GGGCTTGGGACCGTGGTGGCGGTGGTGATCGGGCTGGGTGTGGCGATCACGATCACGCTGCTGGTGGGCATGGCCACCTACTTGTCCACCCGCCGGATCCTGCGTGGCGAACCCGCCGAAGGGATGCGGTATGAGTGAGTTTTCGCATACCTCGCCGTGGTGGGTCAGGCAGGTGGGCGATGCGCCGGTGCGCGCACGCCTGATCTGCCTGCCTTATGCCGGAGGTAACGCGCGGGTATTCCACGGCTGGGCGGAGTCCCTGCCGGGGATCGAAGTGCTGGCTATCCAGTCGCCCGGCAAGGGCGGACGGGTGCTCGAGCCACCCTGTACCGATCTCGATCGCGTCTGCAAGACGCTGCTCGCTGAATTGGCGCCGTTGTTGAACACGTCAGTGCCGTACAGTTTCTTCGGACACAGCAGCGGCGCGCTGATCGCGTTTGAATTGTGCTGTCGATTGCAGGCCACCGGCGCGCCGATGCCGAGGCGGTTGTTGTTGTCGGCATGCGGGGCGCCATGGATGCGCGAAAAGCAGAGTTACTCGACCCTGGACGACGCGGCATTCAAAGCCATGCTGCGCGATTTCAAGGCGACGCCGCCGGAAGTGCTGGAGCACGAACCCTTGCTGGACATGTTGCTGCCGGGGTTGCGCGCCGATTTCGCACTTGCCGATAACTACGCATGCGCGTGGCCTTCGTTACGTGGTGTCGTCACGCACATCTTCCATGGCGCCGAGGACTTGATTCCGGAGGCGGAACTTGCGGCATGGACGGAGCGCATCGAGCTGCCAGTCGATTTCGAATGCCTGCCGGGCGGACATTTCTTTATTCACGACGAGCGGAAGCCCCTGCTCGCAGCGATCGCCCGACAGCTGTCGGGCACGCTGCGGAAGGAACCGGTTGTGCTCACAAATTGATTGAGGGAGAGGACATGGATAGCGAGAAACGCTGGTATTTGAGGCCGGACGTATATGTCGAGCCGTTGGTGAATCATTGGTACGCGTGGCCGAACCTGATCGCGCCGCTGACGTATGCGATGTACATGAGAAAGACGCACCGCCGCCTGATGCATTCCTTTGTGAAGAATACGGAGCTGCACATCCTGGCGAACCAGGATCCCGAACTGGCCGGTGGTGGCGAATTCGTTGACTGCAGCCGCGAGCAACTGGGACAGGTGCAAGCCCTGCTGCAGCGCTTCGACAGCGATTACAGTCTGTACGCCGACCTCGCCGAGGCGATCCGCGAACTGGACGCGCTGGTCCGCGCGCATCGCAGTGGCGAGTCGATCGAGCCGCTGTATGCGAAGGTGCCGGAGCTGCTCAAGGGTTACGTCGAGCTGCATATGGACCTCTATCACCAGCCGGGGTATCGGCTGATCGAGCCCTTGCTGTATCGCAGCCGCTATTACGACGAGTCGATGCAGTCGGTATCGATGGGTATCCTGGAGCCAGGCCAGAAGCGGCCGTTCGTGCTCAGCACGCCGCGCCTGGTTGACGAGCGGCATCTGCACATCCGCCTGCCGTTCCGCTCGACGTGGTGGGATCGGCTGTTCAGCGCACGCACCAGACCGCTCTCGCGCGATGAAATCGATGCACTGTTCGATGGCATACCGAGCGAGGGCGGACTGGATTACCTTTCGGTGTTCACCGATACGGCGCCGCCGGTCCACGAGGCGCCGAATGGCGGCGTACGGCTTCGCTACATGGGGCATGCAGGCTTTCTCGTCGAGAGCGATGCCTGCGCGCTGATGGTCGATCCGGTCATCGCCATTTGTACCGACGATAATGCCGACAAGACCTATTCCTACGCGGATCTACCAGAGCGCATCGACTATTTGTGCCTCACGCACAACCATGCCGATCACGTGAACCTGGAGACCTTGCTGCAGCTCAGGCACAAGGTCAGCAAGGTACTGGTGCCGAAGAACAACGGCGGCACCTTGGCCGATCCTTCGCTGCGACTGTTGCTGACGCAGCTCGGATTCCAGACGACGGAGGTGGACGATCTGGAAGAGTTCGCGCTGCCCGACGGCCGCGTCGTGAGCATTCCGTTCCTCGGCGAACACGGCGACTTGCATATACGCAGCAAAACGGCCTGGTTCTTTGAGTTGCAGGGCAAGAAGATCTATGCGGGCGCCGACTCCTCCAACCTGGAGCCACGCATGTACCAGATGCTGCATGACTTCACCGGCGACCTGGACGTGCTGGCGATCGGCATGGAATGTGTCGGCGCGCCCTACACCTGGCTGTATGGCGCGCTGAATACGGAGCTGGTGCCGAAGAACATCAAGGAGTCCCGTCGCCTCAACGGTTCCGGCTACGAGCAGGCAGCAGGCATGGTTGAGGCATTCCAGCCGAAGCAGATGCTCATCTACGCGCTCGGCATGGAGCCCTGGTACGGCTATTTCATGGGCCTGGAATACAACGAGCACTCCGAGCAGATCGTCCAGTCGACACGCATGGTGGAGCACTGCCGAACACTCGATCTTCCGGTCGAACGCCTGTGCGGAAAGTACGCACTTGAGCTTTGAGTCCGCTGTTCGTGCCGGCGCTGTGCCGGTGCGAGTGGCGCTGTTTGATGTTTCTCCTCTCGAGTAATAACAATGAGAAGTGGTTTTCCAATACTCAAGCGATTTGCACTCTTCGTGTTTCTGCCGCTTCTGCTGTTGCTGGCATGGCTCTACGTGCATGGCCGCCAAGGGCTGCCGCCGCCATCGCAGACGGTGCAGGTGCCGGGCGGTGGTTCGGTACGCATTGTGCGCGACGAGCACGGAGTCCCGCATCTGTACGCGGATCGCGATGAAGACATCTATTTTGCGATGGGCTATGTGCAGGCGCAGGACCGTCTATGGCAGATGGAGTTGGAGCGGCGGCTGGCTGCGGGGCGGCTGAGCGAGATCTTCGGCAAAGACCTGCTCATGCAGGATAGCTGGATGCGCACGCTTGGGCTACGCCGCTCCGCCGAGAGCGCGCACGCCGCTTTGAGCAAACCGGCGCGGCAGTCGCTTGCCGCATACGCGAACGGCGTGAATGCCTGGCTGCGCGAAGGGCACCCGCTGCCGCTCGAGTTCAGCCTGTTTCGCGTGCAGCCTGAACCATGGAGCGCAATCGATTCGCTGTCCTGGGGCAAGGTCTTCTCGCTGAGCCTGAGTGGCAATCTCGATCAGGAAATCGGCAAGGCGGTGGCAGCGCGCTATCTCCATCCGCTGCAGATGCAGTCTTTCTTTCCTGGAAAGATCGATCCGATGGCGGACGAAGGTGTGCAGTCGTCGCTCGCTTCTCTGACATCGCTCGGCACACTCTCGAAGAACTTGCATCTGGACTGGAAGATCGGCGGTCGTGAGGTCGGCAGCAATGCCTGGGTCGTGGCCGGCCGCCACACCGCGAATGGCGGCGCCCTGCTTGCGAATGACCCGCACCTGGGGCTTCAGATGCCATCACCCTGGTATCCCGTGGTCCAACAGGGTGCCCAGCTGCGTGCGCAGGGCATGAGCCTGGTCGGATTGCCGCCGGTGATTTTCGGCCAGAACGGCCAGATCGCATGGGGCGGCACCGCCATGATGGCCGACGTGCAGGATCTCGCGGTGCAGCGTTTCGACCCGAAGGATCCGGATCGCTACCTGGCCGATGGCGCATGGCTGCCGGTGGAACGCCGCACAGAAGAAATCAGCGTCGCGTCGGCGCTTCCGTCCTCCCTGCACCAGGCGCTGAAACCGGTGCAGATCGAAGTGCGCAGCACGCGTGACGGACCGATCGTCAGTGCCTTGCGGGGCAAGGCGATCGGCCAGCCGCTGGCCCTGCGCTGGACCGCGTTGCAGCCGGGCGACCGCAGTTACGAAAGTATGTACGCCGTGAGCTATGTGAAGGACTGGGAGACATTCAAGGCGACCTACCAGCATTACGTGGCGCCCGCCCTGAACATGCTGTACGCCGACAGTGGTGGAAACATTGGTTACCTGGGCATCGGCGCGATTCCGATCCGGCGCAAGGGTGACGGCTCGCTCCCGGTGCCTGGCTGGAACGCGGATTTTGCGTGGCAGGGACAGATTCCGTTCGACGCCATGCCGTCCCGCTACAACCCGCCGGAGGGCTACATCGCCTCCGCCAATGATCGTCCGGTCGACGACAACTATCCGTATTTCATTTCCAATGACTGGGCACCACCGGCACGCGTCCAGCGCATCAATGAGCTGCTCAAGCAGGCGATTGCCTCCGGCCGTCAGTTGAAGCTTGAGGACATGCAGGCGATCCAGACGGACGAGCGCAGCCTGTCGGCCCGCCGGCTCGTGCCGGTATTGACTGCAATCAAGCCCGCCAACGAGGACGAGCGCAGGGCATTGGAATTGCTCAAGGGCTGGTCCGGCGACATGAGCGCCTCGAGTGCCCAGGCGGCCCTGTTCAATGTATGGATGCGACACCTCTCGGCGCGACTGTTCGGCGGTGCGCTCGGCGATGATTGGATCCGGCACGACGAGGTGCAATACGTGCGCGGTGTCCTGAACATGGCCACGGTCGACCAGATCGAACGGGCGTTAACCGACCCGCAAGCGCTCTGGTGCAACCCGCAGGCACCGGAAAGCAGTGATCGGTCCTGTCGTGGTGTATTGCGTGCAAGTCTCGGCCAAGCGCTGACTGAGTTGCAGCGGCGCATCGGCAAGGACGAGGCGGACTGGCGCTGGGGCGACATCCACCATGTCCTGTATGCGCACCAGCCCTTCAGCAACATCCGGGGTTTGTCCGGCCTATTCGAGCGCCGCGTCGACAGCGGCGGCGGACCGGACAGCATCAACGTCTCTGGCTTCTCGGTGGACGGCACCAATGGTTATATCGGCCATTTCGGCGCCAGCTCGCGCCAGCTCATCGCGCTGGGTCAACAAGGCGTGCAACACCAATACATGAACTCGACCGGACAGTCGGGCAATTGGATGAGTGCTCACTACGCGGACATGGTGCAACCGTTTACGCGCGGCGAGTACTACACCCTTACCGTTGGAGACAAGAAATGAATCAGCCCCGCCGCAATCCTGACGAGCGGCCTCGCCGCCGCATCAGTCTGATGTCCGAGTTCGGGCGCTTCGCGCCCAGCCGCGTGTTCTTGGCGGTACTGGCCGGTGGGCTGTCCGGCTGTCTCTACGCTCTGGCGATTCCGCTGATCCTGACCGCGCTGCGCGCACCCGATGAGGGGCTCGCCTTTGCCGGGTCCGAAGTACAGATGTTTCTGGGCTTCGAGGTGAGCAATGGCCGGTTGGCCGTAGTCTTCGCCCTGTTCTGCCTGCTCATCATGATCACTCGGGCAGCGGCCTCGATCCTCGTGGCGCGCGTATCGATGGACTTGTCAGCGAGCCTGCGTGAGCGGCTGTGTCAACGCATCGTGCAGTCCAGCTATCCGCAGCTCGAAACGCTCGGCCAGGCCAAGCTCACTGTGGCGGTCACCGATGACGTGCGGCGCATCATCGGCGGTGCCGAGGTGGTGCCGCAATTGCTCATCAATGGCGTGATGCTGGTGGGGATTTTTGGCTTCCTCTGGTACATCAATACGCAGGTGTTCCTGTTCGTGCTGGGGGCGGTGACCTTCGGCGTGGTGACGTTCCACATTCCGCTGTTGTTTGCCAATCGCCATTTCCATCGTGCGCGGCAGCTGTACGACACATTGGAAAAGGGCGTGCGCGGCCTGATCCTCGGCATCAAGGAACTCCAGCTCGACCGGCATAAGCGGAACGGCTATTTCGACCAGATTCTGCAGCCCTGCCAGCGGGAATTGCTCGTCTCCGAGAAACGCGCAATGACCATCATGCTGGCGGCCAACAGCTATGGCGACCTGCTGTTCTTCTTTGCCATCGGCGCCATCGCGTTCGTGTTCGTCAATTATCACGAAATCTCCAATGCCGACCTGGTGGCGGTGGTGATGGTGCTGCTGTACATCACTGGGCCGATCGCCGTCATCCTCAATACCTTGCCGAGGATGTCGATGGCTGCGGTGTCGTTACGGAAGATCGAGGAGATCCTGGGCGAACTGCCGGAACAGACCGAGGCGGAGCGCCCGCTGCGCCAGCGCGACTGGCATGCCATCTCCTTCGCGGGCGTCGGCTACCAGCACCGCAACGATCAGGCGCACGACGGATTCACGGTCGGTCCGCTGGACTTTTCGATCCGCAAGGGCGAGGTCACCTTCATCGTCGGCGGCAATGGCTCCGGCAAGTCGACGCTGTGCAAGATGCTGTCGCTGCACTACCCACCGGCAACCGGTCGCATCCTGTTCGACGAGCAGGTGGTGGACGCGGACTGCATCGACGATTATCGCCAGGACATCGCCACGGTCTTCTCCGACTTCTACCTGTTCGACCGTCTGCTTTCGCCGATCGACGAAGTGAAGCTGGATGCCGCCAACCGCTATCTGCGCGAGCTGGCGATCGACCACAAAGTGCAGATCAAGGACGGGTTGTTCTCTACCACTGACCTGTCCGACGGCCAGCGCAAGCGTCTGGCACTGGTGGTGTCGTTCGTCGACGACAAGGAGCTTTACCTGCTCGACGAGTGGGCAGCGGACCAGGATCCGGTTTTCAAGAAGGTGTTCTACACGGAAATCCTGCGCGACCTGAAGGCCCAGGGAAAGGCGGTGGTCGTGGTCAGCCATGACGACCGATATTTCCACGTCGCCGACCAGAGATTGATCATGGAGGATGGAAAAATCGTCGAGAAGCGTTACGGGGATGAAGTCCCTCATGTCGCCGGTACTGAAGTGGTCGACGCCACGCCCGCCTGAAATCATCGGTCAGCAACTGCTGTCACAAGGAGAGAATGTATGGAATCGAGTCCTTTTTTGCGCATCGACCACCTGGCGATCGCTGTCCATGACCTGGAAGAGGCGATCCTCTTTTATCGCGACACCTTGAAATTGCCGCTGGTCGAGCGACGCGAAACCCAGGGCAAATTCACCGGCATGCGCTCTGCCGTCATGTCGGCGGGACATTTCCAGATCGTTCTGATCGAGGGCACCAGCCCGGAATCGCAGGTAAGCCGTTACGTCAACGAGTACGGGGCGGGCGTGCAGCACGTCGCGTTCGAGGTCGAGGACATCGAGAACACCCACCGCGCCCTGGCGGAAAACGGGCTGGAGTTTTCCACCAGCGTGTTGGATGCGCCTGGCCTGCGCCAAGCCTTCAGCAAGCGTGACAAGGTGTCGGGGATGATGTTCGAGCTGATCGAGCGTACCGGCGAGACCGGCTTCAAGGACGCCAATATCAACCGTCTGTTCGAGGAACTGGAGCGCGCCGATGCTTATTGAGTGGCCGCACGTCTGCAATCCGGGAGGGATGACGTGAGTACGCAAACGGGCACATCACGGCTGGCCGTGATGAATTTTCTAAACGAAGTCGCGGGAGACTTCCCCGACGCCATTTCGCTGGCGTCGGGGCGTCCGGCAGAGGCTTTCTTCGACCTGCCGCAGTGGCTGGACTCGATTCCGCTGTACCAGCGCGAATTCGCGTCGCGGCGGGACTTGTCGTACGCCGATGCGGGACGGCTCCTGGCGCAGTACGGCCGGACCAATGGCATCGTCAACGATCTCATTGCCGAACAGCTCGCGCGGGACGAGGGCGTGCACGGCCGGAGCGAGCATATCGTGGTCAGCGCTGGCTGCCAGGAGGCGCTCGCGCTGTGCCTGTTGTCGTTGTGCCAGGACAAGAACGACGTGGTGATCGCGCGCGATCCCACCTATATCGGCATGACCGGCGTGGCCGACCTGCACGGTATCGAGATCGTGCCGCTGCATTCAAAGGACGACGGCCAACTGGCAGCCGAGTTGGAGGAGGTCGCGGAGACGCTGCGTCACCAGGGGAAGCGGGCGCGTGCGCTGTATCTGATACCCGAATTCGACAATCCCACCGGGACCGTGTTGTCGCTGGAAGCGCGGGAGGCGCTGCTGGATGTGTGCGCCGAGCAGCGCATCGTGGTGCTGGAGGACAACCCGTACGGAATGTTCCGCTACGAAGGCGAGCGCCTGCAGACGCTCTATGCGCTCGATCGCACGGGCTGCGTGATCTACCTGTTCACATATTCCAAGACGCTGTGCCCGGCTGTACGGGTCGGAGGTGCTTTGGTGCCGGACAGGCTATTCGGTAATGCAGAGGCGGCCCGCGCGCTGGTGGCGAATCTCGGCGAACGCAAGAGTTTCCTGACCGTGAACACCAGTCAGCTGAACCAGGCGCTGGTCGGCGGCGTGCTGTTGGCACAGCAGGGAACGCTGCGCGGGCTGATCGCCCCGCAACTGGAGCACTACCGTCGGAATCGCGACCTGTTGCTGGCCGCGCTGGAAAAAGAGTTCGCCGGGCAGCACGATGCCGTGCACTGGAATCGTCCTGAGGGCGGTTTTTTCCTCACCATGAAGTTGCCGTTTTCGTTCGGACAGGCGGAAGTGCTGCGATGCGCGCGCGAGCAGCACGTCATTCCCATGCCGCTGTCGTTCTTCTCGCTTTCGGGGACGTGCCAGGACAGCATCCGGTTGGCCTTCAGCAATGTCGAGCCGTCGCTGATCGGCGAGGGCGTGGCGCGGCTCGGCCAATTTGTCCGTCAATGCCAGGAGGTGTGCGATGCGGCGATATGACGTGGAGGTCGTGCATGCGGCGATGGTCGCGCTGTTGTGCGATCGCGGACTTTCGGCGGCGCATGCGGCGGACGTAGCGGATGCGCTGGTGGATGCTTCGTTGCGGGGCATCGATACGCATGGCGTGCGGCTGCTCGATTTCTATCTCAAGGAAATCGAAGGTGGCCGCGCCAAGAAGCAGCCATTGTTCCGCATCAGCGGCGATTACCCGGCGGCGGCGCTGTTCGATGCCGACGACGCCCTCGGCGTGGTGGCGGGGGCGGCGGCGATGCGAGAGGTCATCGGCCGCGCGC
>JBGSID010000248.1:0-4626 GCA_041751895.1 Lysobacteraceae bacterium
ATCTCCAAAATCAAAGCCCTGGATTGCTTCGCTGCGCTCGCAATGACGCACTTTGGACTTGTTCCGAGGTTTCTCGGCGGAGATTATCCGGAATGGGGAGTCGAGGCCAAGCCGCCTATCATACGCAGCCCCGCCCCCACCCATCAGCGCATGGATATCGAGATTGTCCGCAGCTTTCTGCTGTCACTGCAGGATCGCATCTGCCACCAGATCGAAGCCTTCGAGCCTGCGGCACGCTTCGCCGAAGACAGTTGGCAGCGTGCCGAAGGCGGCGGTGGCCGCACTCGTGTGTTGAAACGTGGAGCCGTGTTCGAACAGGCCGGCATCGGTTTTTCCGACGTCGTCGGCGCGAAGATGCCGGCCAGCGCCACCGCGCATCGCCCGGAACTGGCCGGTCAGGGCTTTCGTGCGATGGGGGTGTCGCTGGTATTCCATCCGCGCAACCCCTATCTGCCGACCACGCACGCCAACGTGCGTCATTTCCGTGCGATCCGCGACGGCGAAACCGTGGCCTGGTGGTTTGGCGGCGGCTTCGATCTGACGCCGTTCTATCCGTTCGACGAGGACGTGCGCCACTGGCACCAGACTGCCCGCGACCTGTGCGAACCCTTCGGTGGTGATGAACGTTACGCCGCGCACAAGCGCTGGTGCGACGAATACTTCTTCCTGAAGCATCGCAACGAGACCCGCGGCGTCGGTGGCTTGTTCTTCGACGATCTGCACGAGGATTTCGAGCGCGATTTCGCCTACCAGCGCGCGGTCGGGGACGGTTTTCTGGATGCGTATTTGCCGCTGGTCGATCGCCGCAAGGACACGCCATACGGTGAACGCGAACGCCAGTTCCAACTGTATCGCCGTGGGCGCTATGTCGAATTCAATCTGGTCTTCGACCGAGGCACCCTGTTCGGGCTGCAGTCCGGCGGGCGTACCGAATCGATCCTGATGAGCCTGCCGCCATTGGTGCGCTGGGAATATGGTTACTCGCCCGAGGCCGACAGTGATGAAGCGCGGCTGGCCGGCTATCTCAAGCCGCGCGACTGGTTGGGCGGCCACGCGGCGTAGGAAAAGTGCCGAAAAAGAGAGACTTCTAACGCAACGGTAACCGCAGGTCGACGATGGTGCCGGTGTGCTCCTTGCGGTTGACAACATCGATGTCCCCGCCGTGCTGATGCAGCGCAGCGCGCGCGATCGCCAGCCCGAGGCCGTTGCCTTGACGCCGACGGCGGCTGTCGCCGCGCGCGAACGGTGCGAACAGCCGCGACATCGCCTCTGCGGAAATACCGTCGCCATCATCGGTCACCCGAATCCGTGCATCGGTGCCATCGCCGATCAGGGTCACGAACACGTCCGCATGCTCCGGCGTGTGTTGCAGCGCGTTGCGGATCACGTTTTCGATCGCGAGGCGCAGCAGTTCACGGTCGCCCTCAATCTGCAGGACCGGAGTCGTTTCCGCCAAGTGCAGGGTGCGCGATTGGCTGCCGATCTCCAGACGCGCATCGTCGACAATCTCTGCGACGAGTTCCACGAGATCGAACGATGCGGACTGCAGCTCGGATTCTGGCGATTCCAGGCGTGCCAGCAGCAGCAATTCGCCGATCAATACGTCGATCCGATCGGTGTCTCGCTCCATGCGTTCCAGCAGTTCCGGTCGAGGGGTGTCCCGCTGCAGTTCCAGCGCCACGCGCAGCCGCGCGAGTGGCGAACGCAGTTCGTGCGAGAGATCAAGCATCAGCTGGCGCTGGGTACCGATCAGTGCGCCGATACGGCCTGCCATCCTGTCGAAATCCGCCGCGAGCGCGCCGAATTCATCGGTCCGCTCGCGAAGCGCCTCGCCGACCCGCGAGCTGAGATCTCCCGCAGCGAGCTGGCGAGTGGCGCGACGCAGATCGTCGATCGGTACCACCAGATAACGTGCAGAGATTGCGCTGAAGAAACCTGCGAGGACCACCGAGAACAACAGGGGGCCGAGCATTGCGCTGAGGATCAGGTTGATGCCCGGCAGCGGTGGGCCGAGAGCGCTTACGATCACCGTGTACTCGCGGCCATCGGGTGCGCGCATCCGCTCCCCGAACATCATCGCGCCACCGCTCCCCGGCCCGCCGAGTAAGAGCGGCTTCTCTCCTGTTTCGAATTCATTTTCGAAGCGATGCAACGCAGCCGGTAGCGGGCGCCCAAGCAGTTCGCGGCCGGAATCGTCGATGAAATAGATGGCCAGGTCGTAGTCGCGTTCGGTGGCGGCGACCGCTTCAGCGAATGTCCGATTGTCGACATGGGTCTGGAGTTGCAGCAGGCTGTGGGCGTTGCCGCGCAGCGTTGTCCCGACGCGTTCAATCATCTGCAATGGCACTTCACGTTGGGCGATGGCTGCAATCAGCAGTGAGCTGCCGACCATCAGCGCCGTGCTGCCCAACCACAACGAGAGGAAGATCCGCCAGAACAGCGAGCGCATGCGTTTGTTTTTCATCGGCGAACGAACTGATAGCCCAGGCCGCGCACCGTGCGCACCAGATCGTCGCCGAGTTTGCGTCGGATGCTGCTGATATGCATATCGACCGCGCGATCAAAGGGGCGCAGGCGGCGGCCGAGCGCATCGCGCATGAGCGCATCCTTGGGCACGATCTGGCCTGCATCGCGCATCAGCCGCTCCAGTACGTTGAACTCGGTACTGGTCATTTCCAGCGGCTCATCGCCACGGCTGACGCTGCGGGTGGCGGGATCGAGCACGACTCCGCTTACCGTCAGCGCGCCGCCGCGTGCGTTGGCGCTGCCATCAACCCGGCGCAGGATTGCGCGGATCCGCGCCGATAGTTCGCGCGGGTTGCAGGGTTTCGGCAGATAGTCGTCGGCGCCCAGCTCCAGGCCGACGATCCGGTCGACATCGTCGCCGCGCGCCGTCAGCATCAACACCGGGACCCGGCTGTCGTCGCGCAGCAGACGCAGCACTTCAAAGCCGTTGAGGCCGGGCAGGCCGACATCCAGCACCACCAGCTCGACGCGTTCGCGGATCCCATCCCACGCGTCGGGCTCGAAGCGATGCATCGTTTCTACGGTGAAGCCCTCGCGCTGCAGGAAAGCGAGCAGCAGCTCGCACAGTTCCACGTCGTCGTCGATGAGCAGGATGGACATGGGCCGATTCTGACATCGCGCCCTCACAAACGGCGTGGATCTGGTCGGGGTTTACCGGAATTTACACAGGCTGACATTTCCGGACGCGGTGACGACCGCCGATGACATCGCGATCCGCAGAGTGGTCGCCATTCCCCTAGAGCCACTCACGATGCTCAGACTGTTTCTGTTCGCAATGGCCCTTGCCCTGATCGGCTGCGTATCCCGACAGGCCGCCGACGCCAACGACGTGCTCGCGCCGGTCGATCCCATCGCCTACACCGGGGTGTGGACCCCGGATCACGCCGCCAATCGAAAACTCGCCCAAGCGACGCAGAAGCAGATGCGTCAACGCATGGCGAAGTTGCATCCCTCCGGTGGCGGAAAACCTCCGGGCGGTGGTGCGGGTCCGCCTGGCGGCATGGGCGGGATGGGGGGTTCCCCAGGCGGTATGCCTCCCGGTGGGCCGTCGGGGGGCGGGCCGCCGGAGGGGATGCCGGATCTCGATCCGCTCGCGATGATGTCGGCGGTCGGCATGCTGCGCCCGGAAATGGATTTCGCCGAGCCGCTGCAGGGTGATCTGCGGATTGTGATGGATCCCGACGCCGGCGTTGAGCTGGGCGCGGTCGATCGCGCGCCGGTGACACTCATGTTTCGCGGTGGGGCGCGTGATCTTGGCGATGGTGATGTGCGCGCATTTGCTTCGCGCGAGAGCGGTCGGCTCGTGGTCGAGATCAATACCGACGACGGCACCCAGGTGACGCATACGTATCAGCTCGAGGCGCAGGGCAAGCGCCTGCGTGTGAAAACGCAGGTGGTCAGCAGCAAGGCGCCGATTCCCGGGGGCATTCCTTTCGAGCGGCTCTATAACCGGGTCGATCCGGCTGCAGCGGTGGCGCCATGAGCGCACAGATCCCCTCGCGAAGCACTGCCGTGTCGTCCGCTACCGTCGTGCCCATGGCGTCCGCACCTTCGATGGCGTCCGCGCGTTTTTTCCATGCGTCGGCGGCATCCGCGCCAGAGGAGGCCGCGCTGGCGACGTGGTGGCGTCGCTTTTGCGACCCGCAGTTGGATCGGTTGATCGACGCGTCATTGACGCAGGGCTATGAGGTCTGTGCGGCGGCGCTGCGTCTGCAGTGCTGCTGCGAGCGTGTATCAGGACTCGATGCAGTTGGTCCTGCCGACGGACATGCATTTGCCGAGGCGGCCGATGAAGCCGTGCTCTACGACTACTACAGCGTGCGATTGCGTCAGATCGCAACCGCCGCACGCCACTATTTTCTCGCGCTGATGCTGCAGGAGCGCATCGCCTGCACCGATGCCGCGATCGCAGCCGAAGCCATGACCATGCGCCGAGCGCATCCGCATCACGACGTCGAGGCTGCCGCCACGCATCACGGTGATCCACGGCCTGCGATGCTCGCCGATCTGCACGCGCACCGGATCAGGCTACGCGCGCAATGGGATGCCGCCGTCATCGCGCTGTCGCACCAGACGGCCGAGCCGCTGCCGCTGGTGGCC
>JBGSID010000249.1:0-9361 GCA_041751895.1 Lysobacteraceae bacterium
GGATCGGCCTGCGACGCTGGCATGGCACCGACGATGGCCTGCGCGCGGCATCGATCGCCGAGATGCTGGCCGCCGGGAGCAGCCTGACGCTGGAATGCGACGATCTCGGGGGCGACGAGCCGCAACCCATCCAGCCAGACCCTCGCCTGCTGATCATCGGCGCCGGTCACTGCGGGCTTGCCCTGCACGATTTTGCCAATCAGCTTGATTTCGAGGTCTGGGCCTACGACGAGCGCAGCGAAGAGCTTGCGAAATTCAACGAGGCAACCTGCGTGTCCGGCCCGATCGAATCGCTGTCCCACGCGATGGACACACCGCGCGAATTGTTCGCCGTGCTCCTGAATCGTGATTTCCAATGCGATATCGCGGCGCTGCGCGTGCTGTGCCATCGGCCGCCACGCTTCATCGGCATGATGGGCAGCACCCGGCGGATCGCTGAAGTCCGCGCCGCCTTGCCCGAACATGCAGCGGCATTGGCCCATCTTCGCGCGCCGATCGGTATCGACATCGACGCCCAGACACCGCACGAGATCGCGGTCAGCATCCTTGCCGAGCTGATCCAGCAGCGACGTGCACTGAGTCTTTGAGTCGGAACAGCCTGCTGTGATGTGACGAACGCCAGGCCATAACCCATCGCGACAGCTGCTTTTCCCGCAAACACCCGTTGAAAATCCCACTCGACTTCGAGCAACATCGATAACCCCATGATCGATCGCAACCAGCTCCATCAAGACGGTTATGCGCTGCTCCGTCGAGCCATCCCGACAGAATGGCTCGACGATCTTCGCAGCGCGTTCGATGCGGGCGTGAAACCATCCGATCAGTGGCCAGTGCCTCGTGGCGCCGACTGGCGCCATTCGATGTTGGATCTCGATGCGAATGTACAGGCCGTCTGCCGGCTGCCACTGTTGCTGGGCGTGGTCGGTGCCTTGATCCGCGAACGGTTCTTTCTCGCACAGGTGGAGGGCCGCGAGCCCTTGGCGGGAGGCGGCCATCAGGGCCTGCACCGCGACCTTTCGGCGCAACGACCCGGCGACACGGTGAATGTTCTCGCCTTTTTCGACGACTTCGGCCCCGAAAACGGCGCAACGCGTCTCATCCCCGGCAGTCATCGCCCAGCGCCGGACAAGCCGCCGGTGAACCTCAACGACGAATCCCTGTGCGTGCAGCTTGCAGGCACCGCAGGCGACATCCTGGTGTTCGATGCCGATCTCCTGCACGCCGGCAGCCTGAACCCGACCGGCGCGCGTCGGCGCTCGATCCTGATCGGCTACTTCGCCGAACCCCGTTACGCCTCGCACCTCGCAACGGCGCATCTGCGCAACGTCCGCATGGACACCAGCGAGCGATTCGATCCGTAGGGCGGGCTCAAGCCCGCCTTGAGGTCAAACCCTCTCATCGGTCGACTCCCCGCTCCAGTCGATAGGCAAAACGCCTTCTCGAACAAAGCGATGGAACGACGAATGCGGCCAGTCGCGCACCTGCAAAACGTAACGGTGTTTCACGGGATTGAAGTGAATGTAATCGATGTGATTGCGAAGATCGCGTTCGTCGCGGATCAGATGTTCCCAATAGCGGCGTTGCCAGATGCCGCGTTCGCGGTGCCTGCATCGCGAGGACGACACCCGCTCGTCGTTTGCGATGCGCCGCGAAAATCCAGCCTTGATCAGCATCCAGCGTGTTGCGAAATCGGCATCACCCGGCGGCAACGCCCACACCGTATGCAGATGATCAGGCAACACGCACCAAGCGACGTTGTTGAACGGATGCACCACTCGCACCGCAGCCACGCTCGCACGCAACGCATCGATACGTTCCACCAATAGCCGACGCGAACGATCGGCCAGATTCACCGTGAAGAAATATGTGCCGCCGGGCACCCAGAGTCGTCGATAGTCGGGCATGCCTCAAGCTTGGCGCTCGCCGCAATCCACCACCATCAGACAACCCCGCCTTCGCCCCCAGGAAAAATCCGACCCCACCATCGTAGGGTGGGGTGAGCGCAGCGATGCCCACCATCGCGACACGTCAGGCGCAGCAGACATCAAACGAAGGTGGCATTCACGCAAAAAAACCACCAAATACCGCGCGACACGTAACACCATCAGACCACATCGACCCATCGTAGGGTGGGGTGAGCGCAGCGATGCCCACCATCGCGACACGTCAGGCGCGGAAGGCATCGAGCGGAACAAGAAAGCGCGCGGTGTGCATTGAAGTTTGGTCGGTGGTTTGGGTGGGCATCGCTGCGCCCCGGCGCCATCAACCACCATCACCATCAGGGAACCCCGCCTTGACCCGCAGCAAAAATCCGACCCTTCCATCGTAGGGTGGGGTGAGCGCAGCGATGCCCACCATCGCGTCACATCCGGCATGGAAGACATCGAGCAGTGCAAAGAAGCATCGTGGGATGCATTGAAGCTTGGTCGGTGATTCGGGTGGGCACCGCGATTCACCCGACCGACACCCGACCCATCGTAGGGTGGGGTGAGCGCAGCGATGCCCACCATCGCGACGCATCCGGCGTGGAAGACATCGAGCGGTGCAAAGAAGCATCGCGGGATGCATTGAAGTTTGGTCGGCGGTTTGGGTGGGCATCGCTGCGCTCACCCCACCCTACGAGAGCCCACCTTACGCGTTTCGCCGAACCCCGCTACGCCTCGCACCTCGCAACCGCGCACCTCCGCAACATCCGAATGGAAACCAGCGAGCGATTCGATCCGTCGCTTGCCGACTCAGACAGAGCCAACCGCCGAACGCAGGGTGGAACCGCCGAAGGCGATTCCACCATCGCAATGCATCAGTTGTTTCGATATTCGGCGGAATCCGCTTCGCGGGTTCCGCCCTACGAATGACGCCTTACGGCCTTTGCGAGAGCCCACCTTACGCGTTGGGGGCATTGGAAGTGTCAAGCACGCCGTATAGCCACGCATAGCCATCGCTCATCTCACAGAAAGCAATTCAAGCAAATCGCCTCGTCGAAAAGTTGCAGAGAGCCTTTGCAAGCTTACCTCTGTTTCACCATACAACGCTCCGAGCGCCACATCCAATTCCTTTGATGCTTTATCAAAAAAATATTCACCTTTTTCTTCAACAAGATGTCGTGCTGACTCAAAAGAACGGTGGTCGAGATCAGATAGAACCCTGCCAAGATCATTAAGCAAATATCGGCCCATAAGCATGGCAGCAAAACAAGATGCATAACGAACAAAATCCTTATCATCACTACGCGGACGCTTTCGTCTATTCTCTGCTATTCGAAAGAGCAAAACAGCAATAATCACCTGCGCACCATTCAAGTCTTCTGTAAATATATGATCATAAAGTTTTCCAAAATGCTCCGTAGTTCTAAATTTTGCCTGCTGAGGGCGCTGACGCCAAACAGACAAAACAGCCTCAGCCGCAGTTCCACCCGTCAATTCTGTAGCTTTCACAGCAGACTCACTTCTTTGCCGACGATATTCATAACCCAGATCACGCATCGATATTTCTAGATTTTTTTGGATAACGTCATTCGAACGAAGATCCCTTAGATCAACAGGGTTCTGACTGTTCGTTGCGTAAGTAATCATTCGAACGAGACTGCCCGGCTCATCACCGCCAACTTGATAAAGGCGAACCAGAACATAGGCAGACTCAATTCCTTGCAGATTAGAACCCAAATCTGCCAGCGTAGCTTGGACAGTCTTACATGTCTGTCCTCCGTTGATAATTTGTAGACCCTCCACACGCACTTTATGATCTGCGTTTTGAAGGGCGTTGTAATCGAATCGGTTACAAATCAAAGTAACGCCATTATTATAGAAGAAAAAATTAGATCTCTCTTCCGGATCCTGAAGAGTTTGCCGTATCCCTTCATTAACACGATTTCCTAACAACCCAAGATATCGCCGAATATTGCGCTCTAACAATCTATCGCCGTGAGCATCCATTAAGCGCGCCAATTCCGTCACAGGCACTTTTCCAACAAATACACGGCTATAGTTAAAATCTTCAACAATCGCCTTTCCGGAGAATTGAATCGCATCTTTAACCGGCTGCGTTGCTTGCAGGATTGATATTAGCGTGTCGTGATTTACATGCTCAAAATAAACAGATTCCTGCGGAAACTGAGCGCGATCAATTACAGCCTGCGCCTCTGGTCTCTTTTCCAAGAAAGGCCATTGTTACAAAGCAAATAGCGGACTCGCGGGATTTGCCCATCCATTATCAATGAACGCACCTCCTCAATTCTCGCTTGCAATCGCGGATTTAAATGCACAGGAGCTTGAGGATTAAAAAGCGCAGAAACGGCTTTAACTGCTTTGTCCACCCCTGATTCAGGATAATTCTTTACCCCTGCGAGATTCTCATGATGGTACTTGCATTGAAAAAGAGTGACCGTGAACTCACCCTCACCCGCATCGCCAACTTCAATTGCATCCACACCAAAATCATTGCCGCCCTCAGTAACGCACTCAATAGCCTCTTGATCGCCAAGGTCAAGCATCGCCTTGACGCAAATCACAACAAAGGCGACTGAGCGTGCTTTTATTTCATCAAGTGAACCCAACTCCGCCTCAAGAGGTGATCGGAGGCGGTCAGCCAATCCGCGAACCTGCTGATCAATAATGCTGACATTTATATTCATCAAATTTCCTTGATAAAACCGCCTTGCTACAGAAAGCACACTTGACCATCTTCACGTCAAATCTGAACCTGGTGCCGGCAACAAATATTCACCCACACTTCGAATACCCACAATTCAAACAAGTAGCACACCCATCCATAATGACGACGGCCTTAGTCGAGCACTTGTGACACATCGTCGCCGAAGGCGGAAAACTCACGCCTTCGCCGGTGACTTCGATATCTTCCTCGCGCTCGACAGCCGCAGGCGCAACCGCAGCTACATCAGACTTTTTTTTTGCGCGGTTCTCGTCGTAGGCGCGGCGTTTCTCGGCGATCAATGCCCGCTGGGCATCGCTCATTTCCGGGTCGTGCATCATGCCGATGGTCTTGAGGTGGTCTTCGACGATCATGCCCAGTTCGGCGACCAGTGACGGCATGTACACGCCGCCGGCCTTGAAGTAGCCGCCCTTGGGGTCGAACACGGCTTTCATTTCCTCGACCAGGAAGGTCACGTCGCCGCCCTTGCGGAACACGGCGGACATGATGCGGGTGAGGGCGACGATCCACTGGAAGTGTTCCATCGACTTCGAGTTGATGAAGATCTCGAAAGGGCGGCGCTGTTCGTGTTCGTTGCCGGCGTTGAGCACGATGTCGTTGATCGTCACGTACATGGCGTGTTCGACCAGCGGCGATTTGATCTTGTAGGTGCTGCCGATCAGCACTTCGGGGCGCTCGATGCGCTCGTGCATCTGGATGACGTCGGCGACCGGCAGGGATTCGGCTTCGACCGCTTCGCGCGGAACGGAGGCGCCGGCAACGGCGGCCTTGTCTTCCGGTTTGACGACGGCGTAGCTCTTGATTTTCTTGTCGATCTTGACGGCCATGAACGTGTTTCCAGGTGCGGTGTTGGTGGGGTGTGGGCGCTGCGGCCCCTCATCCGGCCCTTCGGGCCACCTTCTCCCCGCTGTGCGGGGAGAAGGATCGGAGCATGTTCTCCCCGCAGAGCATGGGGGAGGATTTGGAGCGTGCCCTTCCGGCTTTCTGCAGGAGGGGCAAACAGCGGGGTTATTTCTTCTTCGCGGCTTTCTTGACTGTTTTCTTGGCGGCTTTCTTGGCTGGCGCTTTGGCGGCTTTTTTCGCTGCTTTCTTCGGCGCAGCTTTCTTGACGGCTTTCTTCACCGTCTTCTTGGCTGCGGCCTTTTTGGTGGCGACTTTCTTCGCGACTTTACCGGCGGCCTTCTTCACTGCCTTCTTGGCGACGGCCTTTTTCACGGCGACTTTCTTCGCGACTTTCTTGGCGGTCTTCTTCACCGCTTTCTTGGTGGCCGTTTTCTTGGCGGCAACTTTTTTAGCGGCTTTCTTGGCGGTCTTTTTCGCGGCTTTTTTGGTGCCGCCGACTTTGGCCTTGACCGTTTCCACGGCGGAAGCCGCTTTCGCCTTGGCATCATCGACGGCTTTTCCGGCGGCCTTGCGCGCCTTGCCTGCTGTCTTTTTCGCTTGCTTCATCGCTTCGCCGACCGCTTTGCCCGCTTTGGTGTGGGCGACGGCGTCACCCATTTCCTTGGCCTTGTCTGCCATTGCTTCGGCGGCGTCGGAAAGGGCTTCCGTAATCACATTGCCATTGCTCATGGTGGTTCCTCGTCAGGGGATCATTTCGGGAATTACGGGCCAACGGCCCGTGGGCGAAATGTAGCGCGATCTTCGGCGGTGCGGTGAAGTGTTCGATCGATGCTGCGGGCGGGTTATTCGGCACTCATCCCTGCCTTGCTCCCTGCGTGCAAGAAGCAAGACAGGGAGCAAAGAGAAGGACGCGTCAGAACTTGCCGTAATAGCCTTCTTTCAAGGCATCGAACAGATTGGCGGCGGTGTGCATTTCGCCGTCGTATTCGATCTCTTCGTTGCCCTTGACCTCGATGAAGCTGCCGTCTTCCAGCTCGAAGCGGTACAGCGTACTTTCGAGGTCAGCTTCCTTCACCAGCACGCCCTGGAAGGCGGCGGGGTTGAAGCGGAAGGTGGTGCAGCCCTTGAGGCCCTGCTGGTAGGCGTAGCGGTAGATGTCCTTGAAGTCCTCGTACGGGTAATCCGTGGGGACGTTCGCGGTCTTGGAGATGGAGCTGTCGACCCACTTCTGGGCGGCGGCCTGCACGTCGACGTGTTCCTTGGGATGGATGTCGTCGGCGGCGATGAAGTAATCGGGCAACATGGCGGCCGGGTCTTCGCTGAAGGGCATCGCCTTCTGGTTGACCAGTTCACGGTAGGCCAGCAGCTCGAAGCTGTAGACGTCGACTTTTTCCTTCGACTTCTTGCCTTCGCGGATCACGTTGCGGCTGTAGTGATGGGCGAACGACGGTTCGATGCCGTTGGAGGCGTTGTTGGCCAGCGACAGCGAGATGGTGCCGGTGGGCGCGATCGAGCTGTGGTGGGTGAAGCGCGCACCGACCTCGGCAAGTTCGTCCACCAGCTCCGGCGCGACACCGGCGATGCGCTGCATGTAGCGGCTGTACTTGGCGTGCAGCACCTTGCCGGGGATCTCCTGACCAAGCTGCCAGCCGTCCTTCACCATTTCCGGGCGCTTGCGCAGCATCTCGGCGGTGACGGCGAAGCGTTCTTCCATGATCGGGGCCGGGCCCTTTTCCTGGGCGAGCTTCAGGGCGACTTCCCAACCAGCCACGGCCATGTCGCGGGCGATGCGGTCGGTGAATTCAAGCGACGGCGCGCTGCCATACTTCATGCCGAGCATGGTCATGGTGCTGCCCAGGCCGAGGAAGCCCATGCCGTGGCGGCGCTTGCGCAGGATCTCGTCGCGCTGCTTCTGCAGAGGCAGGCCGTTCACTTCGACCACGTTGTCGAGCATGCGGGTGAACACGCGCACGACTTCCTTGTATTCCTCCCAGTCGAACGTGGCCTTGTCGGTGAAGGCGTTGCGGACGAAGTTGGTGAGGTTGACCGAACCCAGCAGGCAGGCGCCATACGGCGGCAGCGGCTGCTCCCCGCAGGGGTTGGTGGCGCGGATCTGCTCGCACCACCAGTTGTTGTTCATCTCATTGACCTTGTCGATCAGGATGAAACCCGGCTCGGCGAAGTCGTAGGTCGAGACCATGATCATGTCCCACAGATGACGGGCACGGATGTGGCCGTAGATCTTGCAGGCGACCAGACCGTCGTCGCGGCTGATGTAGCTGGTGTGCGAGGGCCATTCGCGCCAGACCACCTGCGCGGCGTCGTCGACGTTGATGTCGCCGAGTTCCTTCGCGTTGATCGGGAACACCAGCGGCCAGTCAGCGTCGGTCTCGACAGCCTGCATGAAGTCGTCGGTGATCAGCAGCGACAGGTTGAACTGGCGCAGGCGGCCGTCTTCGCGCTTGGCGCGGATGAAGTCCTTCACATCCGGATGGGACACATCGAAGGTACCCATCTGCGCGCCACGACGGCCACCGGCCGAGGACACGGTGAAGCACATCTTGTCGTAGATATCCATGAAGGACATCGGGCCGGAGGTGTAGGCACCGGCACCGGCGACGAAGGCGCCGCGCGGACGCAGGGTGCTGAATTCATAGCCGATGCCGCAACCGGCCTTCAACGTGAGGCCGGCCTCATGGACTTTCTCCAGGATGCCGTCCATCGAATCGGCAATGGTGCCCGACACGGTGCAGTTGATGGTCGAGGTGGCCGGCTTGTGTTCCAGCGCACCGGCATTCGAGGTGATGCGGCCGGCGGGGATCGCACCGCGACGCAGCGCCCACAGGAAGCGTTCGTACCAGTACTTCTTCTTTTCGGTGGTCGGTTCGGCATCGGCGAGCGCATGCGCGACGCGCTGGTAGGTAGCGTCGATATCGCCATCGACGTCGTCGCCCTGCTTGGTCTTGAGCCGGTATTTCTTGTCCCAGATATCCCAGGACGCCGGCTGCATCGGAATCACGGCGCCGGACTTCGCTTTGGCGATCGCCTCAAGACGTACTGTACTCATTCACTCGCATCCTCATCGTTCATGGCCACGGTCGTGCCGCAGCCTGTTGTTATTCGGGTTTGTCGAAACGGAGCTCCTGCTCCACGCCTCGACTTGAATCTGTGATGCGGTTCCGGACCGAACCGCCGCGCAAACGCTCCATTGACGATCCGGATGTCTTCGCCTGCCTTTCTGTAATTCTCGGTGAATTGCGCCGGCCACCCAGGTTTCCTCCGTGGAACAAAAATTCCCGTGAAACACCATCCGTAGGGCTGGCTACCACACATACCCCAAGATGTAGTGGCGGCGCGAGGTGCCAAGCTACGCCCCTGCCAAGCTCAAGTCAACGTCTTGACGGCTTTCCAATTGCCTCTTCCGCCCAACGGTAGAGGCGTGGGAAGCCGGACAGACGGCCTTCGGGTTTCATCTGCGGTTTAGGCCGCGCCAACCACACTTCAGGCCAGATTCGCCCCCTTCCCGCAGGCCTTTCGGGACTTGATTCCGGGCCACGACACCGCGATCTTCCGTAGCGATCGCGCTCATGCGCTGTATCCGATCCGTTCAGCCAACACGCCGTTCACCCGGCACACTGTTCCATTCGAAGCTCGACCCGAATTCCTCCCACACGAACTTCCCGACGACGATGACAGACCGCCCGCACACCCCAACCGTCACCCGAAAGACCTCGCTGCTCCTGGCCCTGACTGCCGCAGCGACGTTCGGCGGGTTCGCCGCCACCTGGGTCCGCGAAACGCTGGAAACCCCTGCGATGGCCGCGTCCGCCGTCCCTGCCGTGCCGGCCAC
>JBGSID010000250.1:0-1587 GCA_041751895.1 Lysobacteraceae bacterium
GAGCGGCGTCGTTTGCCGCGTTCGCCAGCCGCGCGCGTCGCTCCGCGTGCTGGTTGGCGAGTTTGATCGCCTGCACGCCGTGCACCGATTCGATGAGCAGCGACTGTTGCCGCGCGATGCTGACCAGATGGTCTTCCTTCAGCCGCCACAGGCGTCGATAGCTCCAGATGCGCAGCAGTGCGTACACCGCAAAACCAGCCGCCACCCAGACCGTGAGCGTCGGCGAATAGACCAGCAGCAGGGCCAGCACCAGCACCACCGTCAGGCCATCGAGCAGCGCCTCCACGAAACTGGTGCTCAGCGTCTGCTGCACGCTCTGGACCGACAGGAACCGCGACAGCACCTCGCCGACGCTGCGCTTGGCGAAGAAGGTCAGCGGCAGCCGCAGCAGATGGCCGGCGAGATGCGTCGACCATTGCGCTTCAAACGCCGCCGCGATGTCGGCCACCACCCAGCCGCGCACGGCGGAGATCGCGGCCTGGAACACCACTGCGGCGAGGAAGCCCAGCGCCAGCAGCGTCAGCAGTTCCGTGTCCGCCGACACCAGCACGCGGTCGATCACCCACTGCATCGACATCGGCAGCAGCAGGGTGAACAGCTCCAGCGCCAGCGCCAGCGAAAATACCTGGACCAGCGATCGCTGCCAGCCGACGACGTTGCCGATCAGCGCCCGCAGGCGGATCGGTTCGCGCGCGCGTACCGGCTGGAAATCGTCGTTCGGGGTCAGCTCCAAAACGATGCCGGTGAAGTGTCGGCCGAGCTCGGCGATCGGCATCGTCACCGCACCGCGCGCCGGATCGTGGATCTCGGCGACGCCGCGCGCGATCCGCTTGAGCACCACGAAATGATTCATGTCCCAGTGCAGGATGCAGGGCACGCGCAGATCGGCCAGATGCTCCAGCTCCGCACGCAGCGGGCGCGCAGCCAGATCCAGTCGGTCGGCGATCGCGATCAGCCGTGACAGCGTCGCGCCCTTGATCGACACCGCGAAACGCCGGCGCATGCCGGCCATGTCGACATCGTGGCCGTGGTACGCGGCGACCATGGCGAGGCAGGCCAACCCGCACTCGGCGATCTCGTTCTGATGGATCACCGGCAGTTCGCCGCCGCCGCGCCGTGCGAACCCGCTCATGTGCCGCTCCCACGGCGATTGCCGGCGCCGTTGCCGGCCGGGAAGAACACATATTCATACAGTCGGCGACGTTCCAGCAGCAGATCCGCTTCCAGGGTCATGCTGGCGCGCAGCGGCAGCGCATGGCCATTGCTGCGGTCGGTCTGCGGATCGAGCGCGACCAGCACGCGGTACGCCGGGCCGTCGATCTTCATGCCGTTGCGCCTGAGGATTTCCTCGGGCAAGAGCGCGGAGCGCGACACCGAGATCACCCGTCCGGACTGCACGCCGTAGCGGCGGAACGGGAAGGCCCGATAGCGCAGCGCCACCCGCGTGCCCGGCGACAGTTCGCCGATCGCATCGCTGGGTGCCCACAGTTCGGCGCGCAGCACCGAGCCTTCGGGAATCAGCGACAGCAGGCGCTGGCCCCGCGTCACCGATTGCCCCGATTCCACCGCCAGCCCGGAGACCACGCC
>JBGSID010000251.1:0-13493 GCA_041751895.1 Lysobacteraceae bacterium
GCCGCCGACGCTACCCGCGAGCGCGGGCACCAGCACCAGCGCCAGCACCATCGCGAGATCCTCGACGATCAGCCAGCCCACCGCGATCCGTCCGCGTTCGCTGTCGAGCATGCGGCCGCTCTCCAGCGCGCGCAGCAGCACCACGGTGCTGGCGACCGAGAGAGACAGACCGAAGATCAGGCTCTGCGGATGCGGCCAGCCCAGTCGCCAGCCCAGGAACCAGCCCATCGCGGTCGCCGCGGCCATCTGCACGACCGCACCCGGGACAGCGAGATTGCGCACCGAGATCAGGTCGCGCAATGAGAAATGCAGGCCTACGCCGAACATCAGCAGGATCACGCCGATCTCGGCGAGCTGCGGCGCGAGCGCCTGGTCGCCGACGAAACCGGGTGTATTGGGGCCGACCAGCACGCCGGCGAGCAGGTATCCGACGATCGGCGACAGCTTCAGTCGATGCGCCAGCATCCCGAAGAAGAAGGCGAGCACGAAGCCCGCGCACAGCATTGCAATGAGTGAAGTGTTGTGCGGCATGCCCCGCACTATAAGGGGCGCTCGCTGAAGGCATTGATCGAGCGATCACGGCATGCGCTATGCACGGGATGGTGATGCAAAAAAAGCGGCCCGTTGCCGGGCCGCCCATGTCGTCTCGATTCGTCTCGATCAGGATCGATCAGCGCATATTGGCTGATCGATACCGATTACCAGCGATAAGAGACCTTGCCGTACACGTAAGCACCGTTGAAACCGTTCGGCGAACTCGCGCTGTACGGCAACTGGCCGTTGGTCGAGTTGGCGAACAGCACTTCATCCGGGTAGTCGTTGAGCACGTTGTCAGCACCCAGCGTGAAGTCCCAGTTGCCGAGGGCGTAGCTGCCGGAGAGATCAAGCGTCCACTGCGGATCGAAGGTCTGATCGCGCGAGGTGTCGGCCGGATTGTTGCCGAACAACACGCTGAACTCGCCGTAGCGGGTGGCATTGGCGCTGAATTTCCAGCTGCCGATGTTGTAGATACCGCCAAACTGGAACTTGTCGCGTGGTGCGCCGACGGTGAGGCGGCCGACTTCGACGCGGCCGATGCGTACGGCCGTCGGATCGATCGCGGTCAGCGCGGCCGGGTTCGGTGCGATCCGGTCTACCGTGGTCTTGTTGTAGTTGTAGCCGGCGGTGAGGTCCAAGCTGCCTTCGCCGATGCCCCAGCGATAAGTGCCGATGATGTCGATGCCCTTGGTGCTGGTATCGATGGCGTTGGTGAAGTAGCGGCCACCGCCCAGTGCGGGATCGACGGTGCTGTTGAGGAACGCGCGCACCGCTGCCGAGGTCAGGTTCTCGGAAAGCATGATCCGGTCGTTGATGTCGATACGGTAGGCATCGACGGTGACGTACAGATTGTCGATCGGCGTCAGCACCAGGCCAAGGCTGACGTTCTTCGATTCTTCGGCTTTCAGCGGCTCGGCACCGAGTGCGACAGCCGCCGAGTCGTTGACGCGGAAGGTGCGGATGTCGAAGGGCACGCCGCCGATGAAGTTGGTGGCGGTGGAGCGGAAGTACTGCTGTTGCAGCGACGGCGCGCGGAAGCCGGTGGACGCCGTGCCGCGCAGCGCGACCTTGTCGCTGAAGTTGTAGCGGGCCGAGAGCTTGCCGGAGGTGGTGTCGCCGAAGTCGCTGTAGTCCTCCGCACGGAGGGCAAGGCCGAGATTGAACTTGTCGGTGATGTTCGCCTCAAGATCAAGATAAGCGGCATAGCTTTCGCGGCTGAAATCGCCGGCGTCCGATGGGCGGAAGCCCGGGAATACCTGTGAACCCGAGGGCGCCGGTGTGCCGCCGGGCAGCAGCACGCCGCCATTGACGTAGGAGGCAAGTTCGCCAGCACTCTGCTTGAACTCTTCGCCGCGCCATTCCAGGCCCCAGGCGACGTTCAAGGGTGTCGACAACCAGCTCAGATCGAACGTGCGGTTCACGTCGAGATTCAGCACGTGCTGGGTGATTTCGAGTGCGCCCGCATCGAAATTGGTCTGCGAGGCCGGGCCCTGGCTACGGTTGAGGCTGTTTTCGACACCGAAGCTCAGATCGTTGTTGCCGTAGTTGTAGCTGAGATCGACGTCCCAATCGAGCGCCGTCAGGCCACGCAGGCCGACCACGAAGGCGCGATCGTTGGCAATGTTGCGGATCTGCGGCAGGAAACCGTTCGGGTAGATTTCCGGCACGTTGCGGGTGTCGGCGGCGGTGCGATAGAAGCCGTTCGACAGCGCGTCACGACGGCTGGCGTTGGCAAAGCCGTAGAAGCTCAGGGCATCGTTGACGTCGAAGTTGGCGTTGGCCGAGAACGCGTACTGCTTGATCTCGGGGTCGCCGTAGCGCTGGACCACTTCGCCCGGAGGCGGTGCGGTGGCCGGGCGGACGGTCACGCCGGGTGCGAGCAGGTAGGGGCGCGCGCGATCGGTCTGATCCTGGTTGCGGCCTTCCGCAGCGAGGTGCAATGAACCGCTTTCGCCGAGTTTGAAGCCGACATCGCCTGCGAGCTGCGCCTGCTTGCCGTCGCCGGCACTGTACTGGCCGCCGGTCAGCATGACGCTGCCGCCGTGGTCGCTGCCCTTGAGCACGATGTTGATGACGCCGGCAATGGCATCGGAGCCGTACTGCGCCGACGCGCCGTCGCGCAGCACTTCAACGCGCTGGATCGCGGAAATCGGAATAGCGTTCAGGTCGACCGGCGAGGAGCCGCGGCCCTGGCTGCCGTTGAGATTGATGAGGGCCGTGGTGTGGCGGCGCTTGCCGTTCACGAGCACCAGCACCTGGTCGGGGGCGAGGCCACGCAACTGGGCGGGACGCACGGCGTCGGTGCCGTCGGTGATGGCCGGGCGGGGGAAGTTGAGCGAGGGCAGGGCCCGCGAGAGCGCTGTCGCCAGCTCGCTGGTGCCGGTGGCTTCCAGTGCGGCCGGGGTGATGACGTCGATCGGCGATGAGGACTCGGCCACGGTCCGGTTGGCCGCGCGGGTGCCGGTGATGACAATGGTTTCGAGGGTGCCGGCGTCATCCTGACTGGCAGGCGCGTCCTGGGCGAGGGCCGGGCTGGCGGCGAGCGCGATCAGCAGACCGAGTGTGAGGGGGTGGCGTTGCATTGAAAGACTCCTGTCATATGGGGGAAATCAGCCCGAAGGGTTTAACACGCACCTTCTAGAGGGGTCAATTCGTTGATCGGCATGAAAGGATGCCTCCAATCGACATTCCCGACCCCGGATCGGCGGCGACAGCGTAAAATCTCGGCCCGGACGGCCATCGCCGTGTTCCCAGAGATGTCCCCTCGCAATGATTTCATTCCGCAATTTCGCCCTCCGTCGGGGCGAACGCCTCCTGTTGTCCGATGTCGATCTGGCCTTGCATGCCGGCTGGCGTGTGGGTGTGGTCGGCCGCAACGGCACCGGCAAGTCGTCCCTGTTCGCGGCGCTGATGCGTGAGCTGGAGCCGGACAAGGGCGATCTGGACCTGCCCAGCAAGGCGCGGATTGCAAGCGTGGCCCAGGAAACACCGTCGCTGCCCGATCCCGCGCTGGATTTCGTGCTCTCCGGCGATGTCGAGGTCCACGCTGCAGTACAGGCCGAGGCTAACGCCTTTGCCGCCGAGGACTGGGAAGCGGTGGCCGAAGCGCATCACCGGCTGGAAGAACTCAACGGCTACGACGCCAGCGCGCGCGCCGGCCGCTTGATGCATGGCCTGGGGTTTCCGTCGGAAACCCATCCGAAGCCAGTGTCGGATTTCTCCGGCGGCTGGCGTGTGCGTCTGAACGTGGCGCGTGCGCTGATGATGCCGAGCGACCTGATGCTGCTCGACGAACCGACCAACCATCTCGATCTCGACGCGGTGGTGTGGCTGGAGGAATGGTTGCGTCGGTATCCCGGCACGCTGCTGGTGATCTCGCACGATCGCGAATTCCTCGACAACGTCACCACGCACACGCTGCACCTGCACGAGGGCAAGGCGAAGCTTTATACCGGCAACTACACCGCGTTCGAGCGCCAGCGCGCCGAGCATCTGCGCCAGCAGAGCATCGCGTTCGAGAAGGAGCAGGTGGAGCGCGCGCATCTGCAGAAATTCATCGACCGTTTCAAGGCCAAGGCCAGCAAGGCCAAGCAGGCGCAGTCGCGCATGAAGCGTCTGGAAAAACTCGCCGGCACCGAAGCGGTGCGTGCCGAGCGCGAGTTCCGGATCGATTTCCCGCAGCCGGTCAAACTGCCGCACGCCTTGATGCGGTTGAACGATGCAGACTGCGGCTATGGCCCCGATGCCGTGATTCTCCACAACGTTGGTTTCGGTCTGGAGGCAGGCGACCGCATCGGTCTGCTCGGCCCGAATGGTGCCGGTAAATCGACGCTGGTCAAAACCCTGGTCGGCGAACTGCCGCCGCTGAGCGGTGAGCGCTACGCACATCCGGATCTGCGCATCGGCTACTTTGCACAGCACACGGTCGAATCGCTGGTCGCCGGCACGTCGGCGATCGACCATCTCCGCGAACTCTCGCCGAATCTGCCGACACAGTCGTTCCGCGATTTTCTCGGCAAATGGTATTTCCCCGGCGACCGCGCGTTCGAGAGCATCGACGGCTTTTCCGGTGGTGAAAAGGCGCGTCTGGCGCTGGCGCTGATCGCGTGGCGACAGCCGAATGTGCTGCTGCTCGACGAACCGACCAACCATCTCGATCTCGACATGCGCGAAGCGCTGGCGGAAGCCTTGAGCGACTTCGATGGCGCCATCGTCATGGTCTCGCACGACCGGCATTTGATCGGTCTGGTCTGCGACACCTTCGTGCGCGTCGCCGATGGGACGGTCGAACCGTTCGACGGGGATCTCGACGAATACGCAGCATGGCTGCGGACCCGTGCCAGCGCCGACCCGAAAAAAACCGCCGCCAAGGCCGTGGAAGCGAAAGTCGCACCGCCGCCGGTGGTCGCTGCGCCGGTGGTCGTGCCAGCGAAGAAGGGGCCGAAGATCAACCCGCACAAACTTGCCAAGGCCGAAGCGCGGGTCGCCGAGATCGAAGCGCGGTTGGCCCAGATCGAAACCGAACTGGCGAAGCCCGAGGTCTATGCCGACGGTGGCAAGCGCGCCACCGATCTAGGCCGCGAACAGCAGACGCTGCGCGAGCAGCTCGAAACCGCCGAAGCGGAGTTGCTTGCGCTGTACGAATAGATGGCCGACAACATGCGCTGTCATCCCGAACTAATGTGAGGGATCTGCTTTTCGTTGATCAAAACGCCGTAAGCAGATCCCTCCCCGGGCTTCGCGCGGGTTCAGGATGACAGATGGAGCTTGGCGCGCGAGAGTGAGAGGCGTTACTTCTCGATCAACACCAGCACCGAGCGGCCCTGTAGCGCAGTAGCTTGGATATCGATGGGACGAAGCAGTTTCTCGGTATCCAAACAATTTGCATGCGATTGCACGACAAGTTGGAACTCATTGGAGACGAGCAGCCATTCGCATGCCGGTAAAGGCAATCGTCCCGACGGTACTGCAGACGCGGCATACCATCCCTTGTTTAGAGACCTGGAGGGCGATGCACAGGATGTGCATCGTTTTTCGACGAGGCAGGATGCCTCATCGAAAAATCCCGGCTAAGTCTCAGTCGGCAGTTTCGAATTGGACTTGGAATGTTTTCTTTGGTTACTTTCTTGACTCGCGCCTATGGCGCTCTCCCTTCGGGCCGGCTTCGCCGTTCGCGCCGCAAGCGGCGCAGTGCGCCAAAGAAAGTAACTCGCGCATCAGCGCGAAAAAGACTCCAGGTCTTACCCACGGGCCATCACGCGGTGCCCTACGCCTTTACCGAGGGCGGCTTTTCGGGACACCCAAATCAAACGGCGCGCCATGGGCGCGCCGTTTGATTGTTCGCAGGTGTGTAGCCGGTGCGCCGAGGTGCGCGCTATTTTGCGATCAACACCAGCACCGAGCGGCCCTGCAGCCCATACACCGTGTACTCGCCGCCGATCAGCGCCTCGGAGCCCGGGTTCGCGACCGTGTTCGGGCCTTCGTTCCAGGTCGCGGTGTCGGTGACGCGGTACCACTGCTTGCCGGTGCCGGGCCACGGTAGGGTGAAGTTCACGTTGCCGGACCAGCCGTTGTACGCGACATAGATCGCGCTTGCGCTGTCGCCGAATTCGCTGCCGTCGACGCGCCAGGCGATCGCGTGATTGCTGGTGCTGTTGAAGTACGCGGCATCCGCGACGCCGCCGTCCGGCTTGAACCAGCGCAACTGCTCCATGACGTTGCCGTTGGTGTCGTTGCTGGCATAGAAATTCAGCGGACGCAGGGCGGGGTGCGCCTTGCGGAACGCGATCATGCGCCGGGTGAAGGTCTCGAAATCGGCTTCGACGCTGCTGCGCGTCCAGTACAGCCAGTTCGCCGGTGAGTCGAGGTTGTAGACATTGTTGTTACCGAACTGGGTGCGCAGCGCTTCGTCGCCACCGGTGATCATCGGCACGCCGGCGCTGAGCATCATGAACGCCATGCCCGTACGTGCGGCACGGCGCTGGTCGACGACCACTCCGCCCTGATCCCAGCTGTGATTGCTGTCGTCGCCGCCGTCGGACGGGCCATAGGGCCATGCCTGATTGTTCTGCTTGCTGTTGTAGCGGTAGAGATCGTTCAGGGTGAAGCCGTCATGGGCGACCATGAAGTTGACCGAGTTCCAAGGTTTGCGGCCGTCGTCGCCGTAGAGATCGGACGAGCCGGCGAAACGTGACGCCAGCGTGCCGGTGGTGACCACTTCGACGCCCATCTGGTTCTGCTTCTTGCGCATGGCATCGCGATAGAGGCCGTTCCATTCCGACCAGCCCGACGGGAAGCCGCCGACCTGATAGGAATTGCCGCCGATGGCCCAGGGTTCGGCGATCAGATCGAGGCCGCTGCCGCCAGCGGCCGGACGCGGCGGCAGTTCGTTGACGATGCGGTTGAGCGCGTTGCCGGCATCCATCTTGTCGAAATTGAAGCAGCCGTGTTGACAGGTGTTGCCGAGCACCGAGGCGAGATCGAAGCGGAAGCCATCAACGCCGATGACGTCGCGCCAATGCGCCAGTGAGTCGACGATCATGTTCTGCGCGATGGTGTTGCGGGTGTTGTAGTTGCCGCCGACGCCGGTGTTGTCCCACGAATACTTCAGATCGCTGGTGAGCGAGTAGTAGGTCGGGTTGTCGAGGCCGCGCCACGACATCACGTTGTAGACGGTGAGCCCGTCGGTGCCGCCCCAGGCGCCGCCTTCGCCGGTGTGGTTGTAGACCACGTCGATGTACACCTTGATGCCGGCATCGTGATACGCCTTCACCATCGCCTTGAATTCGCGGGTCGGGCCGCCGGCGGTCTTGTCCGAGGAATAGCGGCGGTCGGGCGCGAAGTAGTTGAGGGTCATATACCCCCAGTAGTTGTCGCCGCTCGTGGAATTGGGATTGATGTCGTTCTGGTCGTTCTGGGTTTCCTGCACCGGCAGGAATTCGACTGCGGTGACGCCGACCGCCGCCAACTGCGCCGCCTTGAGCGCTGCGCCGGCATAGGTGCCGCGCTTGGACAGCGGAATCGAGGTGTCGTTCATGGTCAAGCCGCGCGGATGCACTTCATAGACGATATCGTCCTTGAAGGCGCGCGTGGGTTTGGTGCCGAACGAGGTGGTGTCGTTCGCCAGCACGATGCCCTTGCTGGCGCAGGTGCCACTGTCCTTGTTGCGATGGGTCGCGCCCGACGCGTAGATGGTGCCGTCGGTGCAGGTCGAGGTGTTCGGATCCTGGCTGATCTCGCGGGCGTACGGGTCCAGCAGCAGCTTGTTCGGATTGAAGCGGTTGCCGCTGGCGTCGATGTCGGTCACGAAGCCGGTCGCGCTGCCCTTGGTCCAGGTGCTGCTGTAGGTCCAGTTCGGGCCCCAGGCGCGGTAGCCGTAGTAGACGGTGCCGGTGATGCCATAGCTGTTCTTGAGGGTGGCGACCGAGGCAGTCTTCGACCAGATACTGGTTGCGGCGTCCTTGGTCATCACGTATTTGACGCTTTCCTGCGCGCCGGCCGCGGTCTTGTAGATCCAGACTTCGATTCGGGTAGCCCGCGAGGAGTAGACGCGGAAGGTGATGTTGGCCTGGGTCGCGTCGTATTGCGCGCCGAGGTTCTGGCTGTTGATCGCGGCTTCGGCAGTGCCCGCAGGCAACCAGGTCAGCAACGCGGCGAGCATCAGGCTGCCCACGACACGTATCCAATGCAGCATCGTCCGTTCCTCCATATCAATGAATCCCCTGTTTTTATGCCAAGCCACCACTATCACCGCATGTGCGAACGCACATGGGATGTCCGATGCGGCATGGAATCGTATTCATGGAGAGTGTCGCGTTTCATCATGAGAGTCGGTGAATCGGCCGGCTGTGTGCGGCGCGGTCTTGAATCCTGAGCGCTGGGCCCCAGAATGGCGGCCAGTCACGAGGGACACACGCTGTCATGCCCATCTACGCGTTTGAATGCACCGCCTGCGGCCACCAGTTCGACCGGCTGCAGAAAATGTCGGACCCCGACCCGGCCGAATGTCCGGAATGTGGCGCACCACAGGTCAAGCGACAGCTGACCGCGCCGTCGTTCCGGCTGTCCGGCAGCGGCTGGTACGAGACCGACTTCAAGAAGGATGGCGACAAGAAGCGCAATCTCACCGAGACGGGAGACGCGCCGAAGGCCGATGCCAAGCCGGATGCCAAGCCAAGCAGCACACCCGCTGCGAAGCCGGCCGAACCTGCACCGGCAGTCAAGCCTGCGGACAGCAAGCCGGCGACCTGAGCGCGGGCCGGAAACGATTCAGGGTCGAAATAACGAAGAAGCCGCCCGGGTGGGCGGCTTCTTCGTCAAAGCTTGATGCGGATTTGATGTGAGATGCGTCGGTTCTCAACGCAGTCCGAAACGTGCCCGGCAACCCTCATCCACCCAGAGTCCCTGCTTCTTGTCGTAGCCCCAGGAACGCCCTTCGGTGCACGGAGACTTGGACAGCGACTCCAGCAAGACAGGTTTGCCACGCTTGCCGTCCCACGGGCATTGCTGGCGCCGGCCGTTCTCGCTACCGCAGGTCGTACTGTAGCGACCGGCGCTTTCGCCGACGCGGAACACGCCGCGACAGCCTTTATCCACCCAGATCGAGCCGCTGCGCAGACCCCAGCTGACGTTTTCGCGGCAGGCAGTCGAGGACAGCTGGCGGATCAGATCGGCGTTGCCGTACAGATTCTTGCCGCATGTCTTGCGATGACCGTCGCTGCTTTCGCATTTCACTTCCTTGCCGGCGTAGAGCGGACCGAATTCGGCACGACAGCCCGCGTCCACCCAGACCTTGCCGGGTGAAGCGCCCCAGGTGCGGCCTTGCACACAGCGCTTGTCCGACAGCTGCCGGTTCAATTGCGTCTGGCCGGGCCAGCCGGTTTCGCATGTTTCGCGGCGTGTGTCCTTGCTTTCGCAGCGCACGCTGTCCTTGTTGAAGATCTGTGCTTGCACGGCCGGTGCGGTCGACCAGGCGGCGACGGTAAACAACAGGAGCGTGAGGGTACGCAGGATGGGCATGGTCGATGTCTCTGTTTCGGTACGGAGGGCGGCGATCAGGATAGCCGCTGTGAACGGGTCAGCGCACGCCGAACCGGGCCCGGCAGCCTTGGCTGACCCAGAGTCCGATCCGTGCGCTGTAGCCCCAGCTCACGCCTTCCGTGCAGCGATTGCCGGAGAGCGTCTGCAGCAGTCGCGGAGTGCCACGGCTGCGGTCCCAGGTACAACGGGTGTAGCGATTTTCCTGGCTGGCGCAGACCACGGTGTTGTCGGTGTCTGGATTGCCGCTGGAACTGCCCGAGGCATCGACTTCGAAGATACCGCGACAGCCGTCATCGACCCAGATCGAGCCGTTTTGCAGGCCCCAGTTGCTGCCTTCGACACAGCGCCGGTCGGACAGTTGGCGGGTGAGCCGGGCGCGGCCGTAGAGTTTGGCGCCGCACTGGTGGTAACGGCCATCGCCGCTTTCACAGCGGATCTCTTCCACGCCGACACCCGCAGCGGAGACGAAGACGGCCCGGCATCCGCCGCTCACTCTGATTTCGCCACGACTGGACGACCAGTTGCGGCCGGAGATACAGGCGGTATCGGACAGTTGTTGCAGCAGATCCGAGGCGCCCGGCCACGGCGTGGGGCAGGTCCGGGGGCGACCATCGTCGCTTTCACAGCGGACTTCCCTGCCGGCGCCGCCATTGGCGATGCCGGCGGCGAACTCGGCGCGACAGCCGCCGCTCACCCAGACCTGACCCCGGGCGGAGGACCAGTTCTGGCCGGCGACGCAGCGCGTGTCCGAAAGCTGGCGCACCAGGCGCGATGGCCCTTGCCATGGCGTCGTGCAGTTCTGTTGGCGGTCGTCGCGGCTTTCGCAGCGGACCGTGTTCTGGTCCGGGAGGTTGCCATCGCCGCCATACCCACCCCCGCGTCCGAGCGACTGGGCGATATCGGCCTTGATCTGGCTGAAGGTCCAGCGCGAAAGGCGCACCTGATCCAGATAGAAGCGCATCTGGTCTTCGGGGATGGTGCGTCCACTGGATTGTTCGCGATATTCCAGCTCGATGACCCGGCGCTGGTCGACGACCGACAGTTGCGACACGTTTTCCGGCGCATAGGCCCGTGCTTTGATGGGTTGTGCGTGGCTTGGTGTGGCGATCGTGCACAGCCCAAGCAAGGCGGCAGTGAACATGATCGGAAGCAGACGTTTCATTCCAGACTCCATTGGTGACGGTTCTTGGCACACACGGCACCGCGTCGGGCTGCCGTACCGCTAAAATGCCCCGATATTCCGGCAGGCGCCGGACGATCCTACACCCGGAGCTCCCCCATGCGTACCCACTTCTGCGGCCTCGTCGATGAGGCCCTGATCGGCCAGACCGTCACTCTTTGCGGCTGGGTCAACACCGCCCGCGTCCAGAGCCATCAGGTGTTCGTCGATCTCCGCGACCATGAGGGCATCGTCCAGGTGCTGGTCGAAAGCGATCAGCCGGAGCTGTTCAAGATCGCCAGCGGCCTTGGCAACGAAGACTGTCTGCGCGTCACCGGCACGGTGCGTGCGCGTCATGCCGTGAACGAGAAGATCAGGACGGGCAAGGTGGAAATCGTGCCGACCGCGATCGAGATCATGAACAAGGCCGAGCCGCTGCCGTTCCACGCGCACGAGAACGCGGGCGAGGAAACCCGGCTGAAATACCGCTATCTCGATCTGCGCCGCCCGGAGATGCAGACGATGATGCGCACCCGCATTCGGTTGGTGCAGGCGCTGCGCCGTTGGCTGGATGCGCGCGGCTTCCAGGACATCGAAACCCCGATCTTGACCAAGGCCACGCCCGAAGGCGCGCGTGACTTCCTGGTGCCGGCACGCATGCATCCGGGTGAGTTCTACGCGCTGCCGCAGTCGCCGCAGCTGTTCAAACAGATCCTGATGGTGGCCGGCTTCGACCGTTACTACCAGATCGCGCGCTGCTTCCGCGACGAAGCGCTGCGCGCCGACCGCCAGCTCGAATTCACCCAGCTCGACATGGAGTTCGCCTGGGTGGGCGAGCGCGACGTGCAGGACGCGACCGAGGCGATGATCCGCGAGATCTTCCGCGAAGTGATGGAGGTGGAGCTGGGCGAATTCCCACGGATGACCTATGCCGAAGCCATGCGTCGCTACGGATCGGACAAGCCCGACCTGCGCAATCCGATGGAATTCACCGACATCGCCGAACTGGTGAAAACCTGCGAATTCAAGGTCTTCACGGATTGGGCGAGCCATGAAGATGGTCGCGTCGTCGCGCTGCGCGCGCCGGGCGGCGCGGTGTTCTCGCGCAAACAGATCGATGACCTCGGCGCGCATGCCGCCAAGTACGGCGCCAAGGGCGTGGCGTGGATGAAGATCGAAGACAGCGCGAAAGGTCGCGAGGGCATCAACTCGCCGATCGCCAAGTTCCTTGACGACGCCACGCTGGCCGCGATCGTTGAAGCCACCGGCGCGCAGAACGGCGACGCGATCTTCTTCGGCGCCGCCACGTACAAGACTGCCAGCGATTTCATGGGCGCGCTGCGGCTGAAGCTCGGCAAGGATCTGAATCTGGTCGGCGCCGGCTGGGCGCCGCTGTGGGTGACCGACTTCCCGATGTTCGAGTGGGACGAAGACGCGCAGCGTTACGTCGCCCTGCATCACCCGTTCACCGCGCCTGCGGTCGACGATGAAGCCGATCTGCGCGCGAACGCGAAGACTGCGGTGTCGCGCGGCTACGACATGGTGCTCAACGGCAACGAGATCGGCGGTGGCTCGATCCGTATCCACCGTTCGTCGATGCAGTCGGCGGTGTTCGATCTGCTCGGCATCGGCCGCGAAGAAGCCGAGCTGAAGTTCGGCTTCCTGCTCGACGCGCTGCGCTACGGCGCACCGCCGCACGGCGGCATCGCTTTCGGCATCGACCGCATCGCCGCGCTGATGGCCGGCACCGAATCGATCCGCGACGTCATCGCTTTCCCGAAGACCACCACCGCGCAATGCCTGATGACCGGCGCGCCGTCGCCGATTCCGGACGTGCAGCTGGCCGAGGTGCATGTGCAGGTGCGCCCGCCGAAGGCATGACGTTGTTTGTAGGAGCGGCGCGAGCCGCGATAGAAGGACTCCCAACGTTTTTCGCGGCTTGCGCCGCTCCTACAAAGCGATTCGAGACTTTAAATATGACCCTCACGATCCGTCTCGCCACCCCCGCCGATGCCGAGCGCGTCGTCGATATCACACGACGCAATTTCACCGAGACCTTCGGCCATCTGTATCCGCCGGAGGATTTGGCTTATTTCCTCGACAACAGCTATTCGCTCGACGCGCATCGCACACTGCTTGCGGATGAGGGTTACGCGATCTGGCTGCTGGAGCGCGACGGCGAAGCGATCGGTCATGCCGTGGCCGGCCCCGCAGGGTTGCCGCATGCCGAGGTTGCCGACGGTGATCGCGAGCTCAAACGGCTCTACATCCTGAAAGAAGCGCACAACGGCGGCTGGGGCGGGAAATTGTTCGAAACCGTGCTTGCCTGGCTTGAACGCGATGGCCCTCGGACGCTGTGGGTCGGCGTGTGGAGCGAGAACTTCGGTGCGCAACGCTTCTACGGCCGCTACGGTTTTGAACGGGTTGGTGAGTATCTGTTCCCGGTCGGCAACACCAACGACCACGAATTCATCCTGCGTCGCAAGGCAACGGGCGGCTGAGATGTCCGCCGATGGCGCCGCGCCGCCCAAGGTCCTGCTGGTCCATGGCATCTGGAATGCCCGGCACTGGCTTGCGCCGTTCGGGATGCGGCTGCGGCGAGAAGGGTTGGCGCCTGATCTGTTCGGCTACGACAGCGTTCTGCGCGACCCGGACGCCGCCGGCGATCGGCTGATCGCGCGCCTGCGCAAATCCCCGGTCGAATGGCTGATCGGCCACAGCCTCGGCGGCCTGGTCATTCTCGAAGCCCTGCGCCGGG
>JBGSID010000252.1:0-5346 GCA_041751895.1 Lysobacteraceae bacterium
GTGCGGGCGTCGCGCTCTCCGCCTATGCAGCGCATACCGCAGACATGGCCGCGCGTGCGGGTTTGCAGTCGGCCGCGCTGTTCGCCCTCGTCCACGGCATTGCGCTTGCGGTGCTCGTGCGCCAGACACCGCGTCGGCTCGGGATATCGTCGCTGTGGCTGCTCCTGATCGGCGTGCTGTTGTTCTCGGGTTCGCTGGTGGCGGCACATTTTTTTGGTACGCCGACCCGCCTAGCTCCGGTGGGAGGCATGTTGATGATCTTCGGCTGGCTCGTTCATGCCGCCGACGCGTTGAGACGCTGAGCTCGCCATGCCCCGATACACCCGCGGATTCGATACCCAAGTTGCTTACGAGCATCTCGCCAAACGCGACCGCAAGCTTGGCGCGTGGATGAAACGCATCGGCGCCATCGATGCCGATCCGCGCTGGCGCAAATCCTTCGATCCGGTGGATGCATTGGCGCGGGCGATCCTGTATCAGCAGCTCAGTGGCAAGGCCGCTGCGACCATTGTCGGGCGGGTCGAAACCGCGATCGCCAGCGACCGCTTCCACTGCGATACGCTCGCGCGCTGCGATGACGCCACCATCCGCGCCTGCGGCGTGTCGGGCAATAAACTGCTCGCGCTGCGCGATCTGGCTGCACGTGAGGCGCGGGGCGAGATTCCGGCGCTGCGGCAGATGTCGGCGATGGACAACGACGCCATCGTCGCCGCGCTGGTGCCGGTGCGTGGCATCGGCCGCTGGACGGTCGAAATGATGTTGATGTTCCGTCTCGGACGTCCCGATTTGCTGCCCATCGACGATCTCGGGATACGCAAGGGCGCGCAGCTCGTCGACAAGCTCGATGAGATGTTGGCGCCGAAATCGCTGGCGGAGCGCGGCGAACGCTGGGCGCCTTATCGTAGTTACGCGAGTTTCTATTTGTGGCGCGTCGCCGATTTCGGTGCGCAGACGAAATCGGCGACGAAGCGTTCACAGGATTGAGGCCATCCCGGGTGCGCAGCGTGCCGTCTCTGGCGCTTATTTCGAGGCCCGTCGCCGTAGAGGATTCAATGATGCCAAGTACCGTCTCAGGCTCTTCCTCTTCTTTTTGAAATAGCGCTGCGAAAGTCTGTGTGCATCGATATCGTCAGGCTCGTATCCGAGTTCTGTGGTGACTGCGATGGTCTCGGGGTAGTTCAGGATTTTCCGCCAGTCGTCCGGCAGCGTCCGGAAGCGGAAACGATCCGTCTTCTGCCCGCGCTTCGATTCGAGTCCCGGCGTGTACGGTAGTCCACAGAACGCAACCAACTCCTTGAGTGCCATCGACTGCGGCGAGAACATGTCTTCGTACGAGATCGTATGCCACGGAATCTCCGGTCGTGCGCGATGGAGATCCAGGCCGTAACGATGGATTTGCGTCCACCAGAACAGGCATTTTTCGTATGTCGACAGTTGCGGCCACGCGCTCTGCAGAGGCTCGTCCAGGCAGCCTGCATCGAATGGCGTGAGCGCGCCGTCGAGAATCCAGTCGTCGCGGCCATAGACGTTGTGGGTCGACATCGAGAAGGCTGTGGTCACCGGATGACGCGTGAGATGGACGACGCGCATTCGGCCGTCGAGGGCGTCATACAGCCACGGCAAGGCTGAAAAGCATGGCCAGCCGCATTCGAGATAGGGACGATCACGCAGCGTCTCGCGGATGCTGTCGACGTGTGCGGCAACCTCTGGAATCGAGCCTATTTCGTTGAGATTATCGCGGGACGCTCGGAAGAAATGCCGAGGCCGATACGCCGTCAACAGTGGCTCGTGGGTGGCCGTCAGCGCGTCGGTATACGTGGTTTCCATTGCGTCGTGCAGCCATTGCGTGCCGCAACGGCCGGTCGACAGGACAAAAATCGCATCGTGAGACATGCGCGTCTTCCATTCGGGACAAGAGATGGAAACGCTCAAAACGGCATTCGGTTGACAGCCTGAATGCTGGCAATACAAGTCAATGGGCTGTGCGCGTGGTGGTCGGCCTCGAACAGCGGCGTCTCCTCGCGATCAAACAGTGCTGACCATCGTGCTGCCTTGCTTGTGTAGTCTCTGCCGCTTCCATTCCAGTGCGGGCTGTTCGATCAGGAACCACGACAGTGCCGCGCAGATCAGTGCGAGCACGGTCGCAAGCGCGGTGTTGCCCAGCGCCGTCGTTGCGCCTGCGATGAATGCGAGCTGCTGCATCGGCCAGCCGTAGAGATACAGGCCGTAGGACAGATCGTTTTTGCGGATCACAGGCAGTCGCGGCACCAGTGCGAGGTAGAGCGTGCCGTATGCGAGCAGCGGGAAATAGGCGAGGTAGAAGGACTGTGTCCCACGCAACGCAGCAGCCGCTGCGAGCATGGCGAGTAGCGGCCAGTGCGACAGGCGGATCGTTCGCCGGTTCACCCACAGCAGCGTGCCGGTGATGAAGAACGCGGTGCAGTTGGCGATGTCCGCCTGATGTTCGGGGAGCGGATGTTTCCACCAGGCGATCATCGCAGCACCCGCCAGCGCGAGCGCCCATAGCGGGGTATAGCGTTTCGGCGTTAGTACGCCGAACAGCCATGCAATGAGCAATGCGAGATAGAGACGTACTTCGATCGGCAGTGTCCACAGCGAGCCGTTGACCGCCGTGCGCGGCAAGGCGTCGAAGACGCCGGGCAGCCAGAATTCGCTACTCCACAGCGATCCGTTCACCGCGATGTAGCGCCAGACATCCGGCTGCGACCAATAGTCCGCCGCTGTTGTCAGCAGTGGCCCCATCACCAGCGCGGTCAGCAGCACGCACACCAGCAGCGCAGGCAGAATCCGCAATGCGCGGGACATCAGGTAATCGCGGGTGCTGTTGCGTTCAAGACTGCTGGCAATCAGGAAACCGCTGATGACGAAAAACACGTCCACCGCGACGCCGCCGGCGAAACGGAATTTCGTCAATTGCGTGATCAGATCTGCGCCGGGTGCAGCGGTGATCGCCCAGCTGTGGCCATAGATCACCATCCATGCCGCGATCAGGCGCATCAGATTGAAATTATTTCGGCGGGTCGCCCATGCCGACTCGATCGTCGATGTCATTCGGCGTCGGCAGGTTTCAGTGTGATCGTGGTCGACAACTGCAGCAGCGAGCCCTTGTCGGGATGATCGATGCGCGCTTCGATACGGTAATCGCCGAGCGCGTCCTCGGGCTCGAAGCGGATTTTCAGTTCCACCGGCGAGAGTTGAACGATGTGTTCGCGCGCTGCGGGTTGCGATTGTGCCAGCGACATTTCTTCGAGATCGGTGTAGTCCTTGCCATCGGGCGCGACAACGCGCAGCCGCAGAAGGGCATCGCAGGGTGCCTTGCCCGCAGTGATGATCTCTTCGCTGACATCATCCAGCGCGCAGCCGGCGTAGAGCATCAGCACCGACACGGTTTCGCCGCGTCGCACGCTGTCGGTGGTCTGCAGTTGCGGTGCGTGATCGATTGCGGTGCTGTACCACTCTTCGTGGAAGCGTTTGGATTCGGCTTCGGTCGCGATCTGCAGCATCGCACCGAAGCCGCGTTCGGACTGTTGCGACGGTGTGTCTTCGACCTTGGCACCGTCCCGCGTGCGCCATTGCGCCATGGCGGTGGCCGGGACGAGTGCCGCCAGCAGCGCGAGCACCATGGGACGGATCATGCGGGTGCGCCTTCTGTGCGGGGATGACCGGGGTCCGAGTAACGCCAGTGCCATGGCTCGTAGACGATGCCGTGCGGATTGTCGCGCGGGTAACTCATGAAGAAGCCGTGGTCGCTGGCATGCGCCTGCAGCCATGCGAACGCGGCGGTGCGTTCGAAGGACTCTTCCGCTGGCGGCTCACCTGGTGTGCCGATGTCGAGCGCCCGTCCGCTGTGGTGCTCGCTGAAGCCGGGAGCGGCGTTGACGGTCAGAATCTCGTCGACGTTCAGTCCGCGTGCGCGTTTGCGTTCAAAAATGCCGAGCTGGTAGTCGTGGCTGCGGTAGCCGGAGATCGCGTCTAGCACGACACCGTCGCGTTGCGCGGCCGCGCGTAGACGTGACCACGCGCGTGCGGCGCCGGGATGCAGCCACAGCGGGCGACGGTAACGATCGAAGCCCGCATGCGCCAGCCACTGCGGTTCCGGCACCAAGGGCAGTCCGATGCGCGCGGCGTAAGCATCGGCATCCAGCGCGAGCGCAGCCAGACGTTCGTGCAGGGCATGCAGCGGCAGGGTGTCCGGTTCGCGTATTCCTGCCGGCGGTGGAGGTGCGTCCACGGCATCCAGTGCGGCATCGACACCGGATTGCCGGGTCCAGTGTGGGTCCAGCGCCATCCAGCCTTGCGCCAGCTCGGCGGAGAGATAGCGGCCATCGTGCTTGCGTCGCAGCACCCAGCGCGCGCTGGAGACGATACGGGCATCGCGATTGCTGCGCGCCTTCAGCAACCAGGCGGGCCAGGCCTCGACCTGTGCGGTATTGAGCAGAATGCGGGGCTGGGAGCGCATCGACACAGATTAACGTCGCGCCCCGGCCTCCGCTACAGCCCTGAGCGCGTCGAGCAGCGCCTGCGGGCGCTCCAGACTCAACAGCAGGATGCGCCCGCTGCGCTCCGGCAGCGCCAGCACTTTCGTCCGGTCGGTGAGCAGAATGAAGCCACGCGAGCGGTTGCGCAGATTGAAGTGCCCGGCATGGAAGCCCGGCAGAGTGGTACCGAAGGATGTCAGGCCGGGCCGCAGCAACGTGTTGTTGGTCAGGTTGACGATCTGTGCAGCGGCGATGTCCAGATCCGCAATGCGGACCCGGGCGGTGTTGATGCCGGCTGCGACGGTGAGCAGGTCGCCGTCGAGCACGACGTGCCGCCTGCGCACCATCCATACGATGAAAACGCCGGACAGCACGATCACGATCGCAGCGAGCCAGATCATGGGAGTTTCGCGCGCAGCAAAGCCGATGCCGATCAGGCCGGCGAGCAGACTGATGAGCGTCAGCGCGATGGCCAGACGCAGGTCGGGAGGGGTGATCGCGAATTCGCGGCGCATGGCGATCACTTCTTCTTTTTTGGGGCCTGTGCGGCGATCCATGCCGCGACATCATTGATCAGTACCGGTTCCACATGTCCGGGCGTCTGGTATTCCTGCAGATTGCCGTCGCCTTCGCCGGGGATCGCGAGGTGATTCAGCGCTTCATACAGTTTGAAGGTCACGCGCGGATTGTCGTGGAACGCATCGCGCCAGCCCTGCCAATCGGCATCGACCACCTGGATGTCGCGTGCGCCCTGCAGGATCAGCATCGGCTGCGCGATCGCGCGCGCTTCGGCGACCGGATCGACCGCATCGACGCTGCGCCAATACGCAGGTGTCAGGCCCATCGG
>JBGSID010000253.1:0-1701 GCA_041751895.1 Lysobacteraceae bacterium
CGGGTTGGAAACGCGCGCGTTCGCCGATGAAGCGCAGACGCACGCCGCGACGATGGAGTTCATCCACCTCACGCTCCAGTGCGCTGAGGAACAGCTTCATCAGCGCCCCGACTTCGTCTTCGGGGCGACCCCAGTTCTCGCTGGAAAACGCGAACAGCGTCAGCGCTTCGATGCCGCGTCGCAGGCAATAGTCGATGCACAGATTCACCGCGCGGGCACCGGCGCGGTGGCCGATCACGCGCGGACGACGACGGCGTTCGGCCCAGCGGCCGTTGCCGTCCATGATCACGGCGAGATGGCGCGGAACGCGCTCGGAAGCGGGTGGTGCGCTCATTCGCGATATGGCCTCAAACCGCCATGAGTTCCTGCTCTTTCGCCTTCACGACCTCATCGACATCCTTGATCGCGCTGTCGGTCAGCTTCTGGATGTCGTTCTCGCAGGCGCGCTCTTCGTCCTCGGTGATCTTCTTTTCCTTCAGCAGCTCTTTGACCTGCTGATTGGAATCGCGACGGATATTGCGGATCGCGACCTTGGCGTCTTCGCCTTCGGCATGCACGTGCTTGGACAGTTCCTTGCGGCGTTCTTCGGTGAGCGGCGGCAGGTTGATGCGGATGGTGGTGCCGGCGGTGTTCGGGGTCAGGCCGAGGTCGGAGGCATAGATCGCCTTTTCGACGGGGGCGACCATGGCTTTTTCCCACGGTGTGATGACCAGCGAACGTGCGTCGGCGACGGCGATGCTGGCGACCTGCGACAAGGGCATGTCTGAGCCGTAGTAGTTGACCTTCAGATGGTCGACCAGCGAAGGCGATGCGCGGCCGGTGCGGACCTTGGTCAGTCCGTGGCGCAGCGCGTCCACGCTTTTCGCCATACGGACCTGCGTTTCTTTCTTGATGTCGTTGAGCATGCCGGTTCCTGTGATGTCTGGTGGAGGGCCGCGCGGCGTGTGCTGCGTGGCCGAAGCGCCAAGACCGCCGATTATAAGCGATGCCGGCGTTTCGACCGAGGGCAGGGCTCAGTGGTCGTGGTCCGGAGCGCCGGCATGGGCCGTGCCTGCGTGCGGGCCATCGGCGTGGGCTGCGCTGCCATGAGATGCGCTGCCATGAGATGTGCTGCCATGAGCTGCGGGGCCATGAGCAGCAGAGTCACGAGGAGCATGACCGTGCTCCTCGCGGGCGCAGGCCGCACCGTGTTCGATCTGCAAGGTCGGGTGATTGATGCCGAAGCGTTCGTCGAGGGCGTGGATCAGCGCGTCGAGAAACGCATCGTGGTCGTCGGTCTCCGGCCGCACCAGGTGCGCGGTCAGTGCCACTTCACCCGCGCCGAGAGACCAGATGTGCAGATGGTGAACCGCCTGAACGTCTGGGCGGCCTGCCAGAAACGCCTCGACCTAGTTCTGGTCGATCCCGCGCGGCACCGCGTCCATTGATGCTTCAAAGGCGTCGCGCAGCAGGCCGAACGCGCCCACTGCGACCACGGCCGCCACCAGCAGGGCGGTGGCCGGGTCGAGCCAGCGCCAGTCCAGCCACAGCATGCCCAGGCCTGCCAATACGGCCGCCAGTGATACTGCGGCGTCGGCCATCAGGTGCAGGAAGGCGCCCCTGCGGTTGAGGTCGTGCGCATGGTCATGGCGCACGAACCACGCCGCACCGAGATTGACCGCGATGCCGATGGCGGCGACCACGATCACCGGCAGCGCCGGG
>JBGSID010000254.1:0-5966 GCA_041751895.1 Lysobacteraceae bacterium
GCTGGTGATCGGCCTCGGCGACGCCGCCAAGTTCGGCGTGCCGCAGTTCATCAAGGCCGCCAGTGACGCCGCCCGCGCGCTGAAAGACGGCGCGTGTACCAACGCCACGTTCACGATCAGCGAAGTCGCGACCCACGGCCGCGATGCCGCCTGGAACATCCGCCAGGCCGTCATCGCCTTCGGCTATGTCGCGTATCGCTACAACGCCACCCTCGGCGAGAAGAACAAGGCCAAGGGCGAAAGCAAGCTGACCGCCGTTGCGATCAGCGGCAACGACGACATCGCGCTCGCACAGGGCAAGGCCATCGCGACCGGCGTCGCCTTCGCCCGCGAACTGGGCAACCTGCCACCCAACGTCTGCAACCCCGCCTACCTCGCCGAACAGGCGCGGATCTTCGCCGGCAAGTTCGAGCAGACCAGCTGCGAAGTGCTGGACCGCGAACAGATGACCGCACTGGGCATGGGCTCGCTGTTGGCGGTGTCGCAGGGGTCGGCCAACCCGCCCAAGCTCATCGTGCTGAAGTGGAACAACGGTGGCGACGCCAAACCTTTCGTCCTCGTCGGCAAGGGCATCACCTTCGACACCGGCGGCATCAACCTCAAGACCGCTGGCGGCATCGAGGAAATGAAGTACGACATGTGCGGCGCGGCCTCGGTCATGGGCGCGTTCGTCGCGGCGGTCGGCATGCAGCTGCCGATCAACCTGATCACCATCGTGCCGGCGGTCGAGAACATGCCCGACGGCCTCAGCTATCGTCCGTCCGACGTCATCACCAGCATGTCCGGCAAGACCATCGAAGTCGGCAACACCGACGCCGAAGGCCGCCTGATCCTCTGCGATGCCCTGACCTACGCGCAGCGCTTCGAGCCGCAGGCGCTGCTGGACGTGGCCACGCTCACCGGCGCCTGCGTCGTCGCCCTCGGCAAATACGCCACCGGCCTGATGAGCAAGCACGACGACCTCGCCAACGAACTGCTGCAGGCCGGCGAACACGTGTTCGACCGCGCCTGGCGCCTGCCGCTCTGGGACGAATACCAGACCCAGCTCAACTCGACCTTCGCCGATGTCTACAACATCGGCGGCCGCAATGCCGGCGCGATCACCGCCGGCTGCTTCCTCGCCCGCTTCACCGAAGACCAGCGCTGGGCCCATCTCGACATCGCCGGCGTCTCCAACGACGACGGCAAGCTCGGCATGGCCACCGGCCGCCCGGTCGGACTGCTGGCGCAGTGGCTGATGGATCAGAGCGCCTGATGTGACCCCGAAGAAGCGGGCGATGTACGGCTTCCTCGGCACCTCCGCACTGCACGGAGTGGCCGAGGCGTGCCTGGCCTACTTCGCTCCGACGGGATCGATCGTCCCGATCGTGACCGTCGCCGTGGTCATGTTGATCTCGCTGTACTTCATCTTCGCCTGGCTGCAGGAAGACCGCCGCGAGCTGCAGCTGCCGCATTCGTATCTGTTCGATGTCGGCGTCGTCGCTTTGGGATTCATCGTCATCCCGGTCTACCTGTGGCGTTCGCGTCCACCGGGCCGGAAAGTCAAAGCCGTGCTCGGCATGTTCGCAGCGTTCATCGCGTCCCTGCTGCTCGGCATCCTGCCGATGATCCTCGGCTTTGTGGCGCTGGGCGTCATCTTCGGCTTACCGGGGAACTGACCGCATGCCTCGCGCCGATTTCTACCTCATCCAGAAACCCCGCTTCCGCGAAGAACCGCTGCGGCTCGTCTGCGAATTGGCGCGCAAGGCCTACGACGCCAACCTGTGGGCGCTGGTGCTGGCGCGCGACGCCGCGCAGGCGGAAGCGCTGGACGACCTGCTGTGGTCGTTCGACGAGGACGCCTATATCCCGCATCAGGTCGCCGGCAGCGACGACGAAGACGAACTCACACCGGTGCTGATCGCCACGCCCGACAGCGACATCGCGCTGCGGCCGCTGGTCATCAATCTGCGCGACGCGCCGGTCGAAGGCGACTTCGAGCGCGTGCTGGAAGTGGTACCCGCCGACGATTCCGCGCGCGGCCCGCTGCGCGAACGCTGGAAGCAGTACCAGGCCCGTGGCCTGGAACTGAAGAAATACGATATGTGAGCCGCCCCTCAGCCGCTCACCGCGCTTGATCTTCCCTCTCCCCGCATCGCGGGGAGAGGGTGGCCGTAGGCCGGGTGAGGGGCATGACGACAGACCAAACTCGACAAAGAACGACCAGACCCCCATGACCACCCTCGCCTCCGGCTACGAACCCAAAGATTTCGAATCCCGCCTCTACGCCGAATGGGAAGCGAGCGGCGTCTTCACGCCACAGGGCGACGGCCCCGCGTACAGCATCCTGCTGCCGCCGCCGAACGTCACCGGCACCCTACACATGGGCCACGCCTTCCAGCACACCCTGCAGGACGCGCTGATCCGCTATCACCGCATGCGCCCAGCTCCTGATGGGAAGCGATACAAAACGCTGTGGCAGATGGGCACCGACCACGCCGGCATCGCCACCGAAATGGTGGTGTCGCGCAACCTCGCGCTCGAAGGCAATGGCGACACCCGCGACTCGCTGGGCCGCGAGAAGTTCATCGACAAAGTGTGGGAATGGAAGGCGCAATCTGGCGGCACCATCGAACGTCAGATGCGCCGCCTCGGCACCTCCGGCGACTGGTCGCGCACCGTGTTCACCATGGACGAAGGTCCATCGGACGCCGTGATCGAAGCCTTCGTGAAACTCTACGAAGAAGGCCTGATCTATCGCGGCCAGCGCCTCGTCAACTGGGACCCGGTGCTGAAGACCGCGATCTCCGACCTCGAAGTGGTGAGCGAGGAAGAAGACGGCTTCATGTGGTCGATCTCATATCCCTTGACCGACGGCAGCGGCTCGCTGGTGGTCGCGACCACCCGCCCGGAAACCATGCTCGGCGACACTGCGGTGATGGTGCATCCCGACGACGAGCGCTACGCGCATCTGATCGGCAAGACCGTGACGCTGCCGCTGACGAATCGTGAAATTCCGATCATCGCCGACGACTATGTGGATCGTGAGTTCGGGACTGGCGTGGTCAAGGTCACACCAGCGCATGATTTCAATGACTATGCGGTTGGGCTGCGGCACAAGCTGCCGATGATCAATATCTTTACGCAGGATGCGAAGGTCATTGCCTCCGCAAAGAGCCATGCCGATATCTCTGCTGAGCTTTCAAAGCATGACCCGATTCAAGATCGGGGCGTGCTAATTCCCGACGAGCGATTCAGCCCGGAGCTGATCCCATCCCGCTACCACGGCCTTGACCGCTACGACGCCCGCAAAGCCATCCTCGTCGATCTCGAAGAAGCCGGCCTGCTCGTCGAAACCAAACCGCATAAGCTGCAGGTGCCGCGCGGCGACCGAACCGGCCAGGTGATCGAACCCTATCTCACCGACCAGTGGTTCGTGGCGATGGACGGCTTCGCGAAACGCGGCCTCGAACTGGTTGAAAACGGCAGCGTCAGATTTGTCCCGCCGAACTGGATCAATACCTATCGCCACTGGATGGAAAATATCCAGGACTGGTGCATCAGCCGCCAGCTGTGGTGGGGACATCGTATTCCTGCGTGGTATGACGATGCCGGCAACATCTATGTGGCGCGCGATGAGGCCGCTGCACAGGCACAGGCGGCCGCAAAGAGCGGTGGGCCGAGGCCCACCCTACGGCGCGACAACGACGTTCTCGAAACCTGGTTCTCCTCCGGCCTCTGGCCGATCAGCACCATGGGCTGGCCGAATCCGGAAGCGATGCGCGAGCGTGGCTTCGCCGATTTCGTGCCGTCCTCGGTGCTGGTCACCGGTTTCGACATCATTTTCTTCTGGGTCGCCCGGATGATCATGATGACCGACCATTTCATGCCGAAGGACGCGCCCGACGCCGCGCGCGTGCCGTTCAAGGACGTCTACATCACCGGCCTCGTCCGCGACAAGGACGGCCAGAAGATGTCGAAATCGAAGGGCAATGTGCTCGATCCGCTCGACATCATCGATGGCATCACCGCCGATGAACTCGTCGCCAAGCGCACCACCGGCCTGATGAAGCCGAAGGACGCGCCGAAGATCGAGAAACATACGCGCAAGGAATTCCCCGACGGCATCGCACCGCATGGCGCCGACGCCCTGCGCTTCACCATGGCCGCGCTGGCCGGCCCCGGCCGCGACATCAAGTTCGACATGTCGCGCTGCGAGGGCTACAAGAATTTCTGCAACAAACTCTGGAACGCCACACGGTTCGTGCTGATGAACACCGATGGCTTTTCTGTGGGAGCGACGGGAGTCGCGACTTCCGTCGCTCCCACGCCGAAGACCGACGCCGAGAAGTGGATCCTCTCGCGCCTCGCCAAAGTCTCCGCCGACGCCGCCGAACACTTCGCCAGCTACCGCTTCGACCTGCTCGCGCAGGCGCTGTACGAATTCGCGTGGAACGAGTTCTGCGACTGGTTCGTGGAGCTGGCGAAGCCGGCGCTCAATGGCGATGACAAGGCTGCCGCCGACAGCACCCGCCACACGCTTCTCCACGTATTGGAATCGCTGCTGCGTCTGCTGCATCCGCTCACGCCGTTCGTTACCGAGGAACTGTGGCGCAACGTCGCCCCGAAACTCGGTATCACCGCCAAGAGCATTTCCGCACAGGCCTACCCGCAGGCCAGCGACTTCGCCGGTCAGGATTACGCGGCGGCCGAAGCTGATATCGAATGGTTCAAACAGGTGGTGTCGTCGCTGCGCAGCGTCCGCAGTACGCTCGGCATTTCACCATCGAAACCGGTGCGCCTGTTGCTCAAAGGCGGCAGCGCCGTAGACGCCGCGCGTATCGCTAGATTTACGCCGCAGCTGAAATTCCTGCTGAAGCTCGAATCCATCGACACGCTGCCCGACGGCGACGAACCGCCGCCGGCCGCCTCCGCCGTGATTGGCGAGCTGACCCTGCTGGTGCCGCTGGAAGGCTTGGTCGACCTCGACGCCGAGCGCGTGCGCCTCGACAAGGAAATCGCCCGCGTCGCGGGCGAGAAAACCAAGAGCGAAGAGAAGCTCGGACGCTTCGGCGGCAACGTCCCGCCGGCTGTAGTCGAGCAGGAACGCCTGCGCCTCGCCGACTGGGCCGCGAAGCTCACGGCGCTTCAAGAGCAGCGCGCGCGTTTGGCCTGACGACCCAACGCTCCGGTAGAGCGGCCTTCAAGCCGCTGCTATGCAGATCACAAAACAAAACAAAACAGCGACCTGAAGGCCGCTCTACCGACGCGGCAAAGCTGCACTTGGTCTCCCCTCTCCCCGTTTGCGGGGAAAGGGTGGCCGAAGGTCCTCAGGGGCGCTTTTCGGGACGCTTTTCGGCTGCGTTAGCCCCTCATCCGGCGCGGCGCGCCACCTTCTCCCCGCTATGCAGGGAGAAGAAAAACCTCATCAATGCTGTGGGTCACGCATCCGGCAACAACTCCATCGCCATCACGATCGCGTCTTCCCGGCCCGTATGCGCCGGGTAATACCGCGGGCGGCGGCCGATCTCATTGAAGCCTTCATCGAAATACAGCGCGATGGCACGCGGATTCGACGGCCGTACTTCCAGAAAGATCCGCTCGGCCTTCTGCGTACGAGCCACCCGGATGAGCGAGCGCAACAAGCGACGTCCATATCCGAGGCCCTGCGCGTCGGGGTCGATGCAGATATTGAGGATATGCGCCTCACGGGCCGCGATGCTCAGCACCCCGTAACCGATGATGATGTCGTCCTGCATCAACAGCCATGCCGGGTAGCAGGCATTGAGGCAGTCGCGAAAAATTCCGGCGGTCCATGGGAACGGATAGGCGCGGAGTTCGATGGCCATCACCGCATCGAGATCCGCTTCGCGCATCGCGCGCAGTGTCGTCGGCGCCGCCGGTTCGACGAACGGCGTCGGACTGGCACTCACGCGGGCGATCGCCGCAGAGCGCGCAGCTGCGGCCACAGCGCACGTTTGGCGCGC
>JBGSID010000255.1:0-26873 GCA_041751895.1 Lysobacteraceae bacterium
GGCCAGCGCCGTCGCGACGGCCCCGAGCGTGCCATCGCCGCCCGCCGCGATCACGCTGTCAGCATGCGCACTCAGCGCCTCATCCACGAATCGCGCCGCATCGCCGGCTTCCCAGGTCACACGGACATCGATCCGAAGCCCTTTCGCACGCATTGCATGCACTGCGGCACGCAAAGCATCGTCGCCCGCGTGTTTGCCGTTGACGATCAGCCAGGCGTGCAGGCTCTCCCGCATGTCGGCGCTCAGCGCACGCCCGCCACGGCAGCCTTCATCTCCGCAACCACGGCCCTGTAATCCGATTGGCTGAAGATCGCGGAACCGGCAACGAAGGTGTCGGCACCGGCTTTCGCGATCTCGGCGATGTTGTCGGGTTTCACGCCGCCGTCGATTTCCAAACGGATCGGCCTTCCCGTCCGCGCGACCACCGCATCGATCCGCTGCCGCACCACCCGGAGCTTCTCCAGCGCCGACGGAATGAAACTCTGTCCACCGAAGCCGGGATTCACCGACATCAGCAGCACTAGATCGAGGTCTTCCAGCACGTAGTCCAGCATGTCGACCGGGGTCGCCGGATTCAGCACCACGCCGGCCTGGCAGCCGTGGGACTTGATCAACTGGATCGTGCGATGCACGTGGCGGCTGGCCTCGGGATGGAAGCTGATCAGCGACGCCCCGGCCTTGGCGAAGTCCGGCACGATGCGGTCGACCGGCTCCACCATCAGATGCACATCGATCGGCGCGGTCACGCCGTGCTTGCGCAGCGCCTCGCAGACCAGCGGGCCGATGGTGAGGTTCGGCACGTAGTGGTTGTCCATCACGTCGAAATGCACCCAGTCGGCGCCAGCGGCAAGGACGTTGTCGACCTCCTCGCCGAGTTTCGCGAAATTGGCGGACAGGATGGACGGGGCAATGACGGTGGGTTGCATGGGCGTTGTGTCACAGGAGCGGCGCGAGCCGCGAACCCGTGCATTATCGCCCGCCCAACCTGTGGGAGCGACGGGAGTCGCGACAAAACAACGCTGCACCGTCACCGAGACCGCAGCGGTGCATGGCGAGTCAGGTGGGTCCTGCGGACTGAAAGCTCCCTTCATCCGCCCTTCGGGCACCTTCTCCCCGCATGCGGGGAGAAGGAGGCAGGCACACGTTGTTGCTGCACGTGCATGTCGTTCTTGCCCTTCTACTCGCACGTGGGAAGAAGGGGGCAGGCACAGGCTGTTGCTGCAGCACATGCGTGCGCTGTCCTTCTCCCCACACGTGGGGAGAAGGTGCCCGAAGGGCGGATGAGGGGCGAACGAAGCGACGGTCGCGGCTCACGCCCTCCTACGCGGGCGACGCGCTATCGCCAACGTCCCCAGAAATCCGCTCGATCCAGCCGCAGAGCTTGTCCACCTCGGGCAAAAGCAGGCGCTCGGCATCGGGCAGGGCCTGCAGCAACGACGCGTGGCATCTCGCTGCATATGCCTCCTCGCTGTGCACGCTCGGCAGGACAGCGGCCCGTCGGGCCCGATGGATGTTTACGACCGCTTCCGCAACGCCTTGATCCGATCGTAGGCGGCATTGATATCACCCGCCTTGGACTCGGCCTGCCGGCGCAGTTCTTCGGCGACGCCGACCAGTTTGTCGGGGTGATATCGGCTGATCAGCCGCCGGTAGGCCTGCTCGACCTCGGCATCGGTGGCATCTTCGGTCACGCCGAGCACCCGGTATGGCGTGTCGCGCGTGCTCTTGAACCAATCGGCATCGAACGCATGCCCGAGCAGCAGGCCGATCAGGCCACCCGCCGGGTGGCGCATCAGCAGCCAGCCCGCGATCAGACCGAAGACTTTTCCATACCAGCGCACCATTGCTCAGCCGAACCAAACAGGGAAACCGCCACAGTTTACAGGCCGGCACCACGGCAGATGGGCATTCGACGGCCCACGGGCTTTACACTAGGCGGCCAACCGCTTCCGATGGACTGCGCGTGGCGACGACCCTGCTCGAATCCGATCTGCCCGGCCTCACCCTGCGCCATCGCGGCAAGGTCCGCGATGTCTTCGATCTCCCGCTCGACACGCTGCCGCCCGAGGCACGCACACTTGGGCCGCTGCTGCTGATGGTCGCCACCGACCGCCTCAGCGCCTTCGACGTGGTGTTGCCCGACCCGATCCCGGGCAAGGGCGAGATGCTGTGCCAGATCAGCAATTTCTGGTTCGACAAGACCGCGCATATCCTGCCCAATCACCTCACCGGCATCGATGTTGCCAGCGTGCTGCCGGCCGGCACCGACGCGTCGCTGTACGCCCAGCGCGCGGTGGTGACGAAGAAACTCAAGCCGGTACCGGTGGAAGCCATCGCCCGCGGGTATCTCATCGGCAGCGGCTGGAAGGATTACCACCGGACTGGCCGGGTCAGCGGCATCACCCTGCCCAACGGACTGCGTCAGGCGGAACAATTGCCGGAACCGATCTTCACGCCTTCGACCAAGGCCGCAGTGGGCGATCACGACGAGAACATCGATTTCGACACGATGGTGAAGACCGTCGGCGCCGAACTGGCCGAACAGGTCCGCGACGCCACCCTGCGCATCTACACCTACGCGGCCGCCTACGCCGCCGAGCGCGGCATCCTGTTGGCCGATACGAAATTCGAATTCGGCACCGACGCCGATGGCCGCCTGTATGTGATGGACGAAATGCTGACGCCCGACTCGTCGCGCTATTGGCCCGTCGACGAATACGAAGTCGGCATCAGCCCCCCGAGCTACGACAAGCAGTTCGTCCGTGATTATCTGGAAACACTCGACTGGAACAAGACGGCACCCGGCCCGCGCCTGCCGCAGGACGTCATTGACCACACTCGCGCCAAGTACGCTGAAGCATTGCAGCGATTGGCGGGGATCAGCGTGGATTGAAGCGCGTCAACACGCGTCAGGCCCAACCAAGGAAATAACGAGCCATGTCCGAACAGAATCCTTACGCCCCGCCCGAAGCCGCAGTAGTGGACGTTGCGAGGACAGAGGTTGCGCCCGCGCTGTGGAATCCAACGGCTGCTGGTGGTTGGAGCCTGCTTTTCAGCCCGATCTTCGGCGCATTCCTGCACATGCAGAACTGGAAGGCACTGGGCCAGCCCGAGAAGGCAGATGCATCCAGGAGATGGATGTTGGGGAGCATCGTTTTCATTCTCACGCTGACACTCTTTTCAGCGTTTATGCCGGAGTCCAAAGGCGTGGATGCTTTTGGCAGACTTGGTGGCTTCGTCCTGCTGATCGTCTGGTATTACGCCATCGGAAAATCACAGCAGACCTATGTCGCCTCAAGGTTTGGGGGGAATTATCCACGCCGCAGCTGGGCGATCCCACTCCTGACGGCAGTTGGAATCGCCGTCATGTTCTTCGCCTTTCTGTTTCTACTGGCGATTCTACTCATCAGCATTGGCGCTATATCGGTTTAGGCCTGACTGATCGTGCAGTGACTTCCGAGGAAAGCGTGATGAATACGAATACCGAAATTGAAACGACCATCAAACGCCCCATCGACCGCTGGTTCGCGAATTACTCCGCTGACCACATCAATGTGATCAACCAGAAAATTCATTTCATCGCAGTACCGCTGATCCTTTGGAGCGTAACTGCAATGCTGTGGTGCGTACCGGTGCCAGGCACGCTGTTCGGCCCAGGCTTTTGGGCAGCGTTCATCGCTTATGCCGCATGGATGTTCTACAACCGCGCATCGCGTCCACTTGGCTATGGAATGCTCGCGACACTATTCACCATGTTGTGTGCAAACTGGTGGCTATTCAGCCTCGTCGGGAGCCGCTCATTACTGCTGATTGCAATCGGCGTATTCGTACTCGCCTGGATCGCGCAGTTCATCGGCCACAAGATCGAAGGCAAGAAGCCCAGCTTCCTCACCGACCTGGTGTATCTGCTGATCGGCCCGGCATGGATTCTCGGCAAGGTCTATCGAAAGCTCGGCCTGAAGTTCTGATGTCATACCTCAGATGCACATGCCATTCGTTGCCGCGCAGGCTGCGAAGGCCGTGCGATGCCTGAGCAACACTTCAGCAGACGTGACTTCGCGATCGTGCTGCTGATCTGCATCGTCTGGGCCGGCAACTTCCTGACTTCGGCCTACGCGCTGCGCGAGATCCTGCCGTTCCTGTTCAGTGCGCTGCGGATGATGATCCTCGCCGTGCTGTTGTGCGCCTTCGTCAAACGCCCACCTCGCGGGCAATGGCCGCGGCTGATCGCAGTCACACTACTGAATGGCGCACTGCATTTCGGTACCAGCTTGTGGGCGCTGCGCATGGCTGGTGATCTGTCATCACCCGCGATCGTGATGCAGAGCTACATCCCGATGTCGGTATTGCTGGCATGGCTGATACTGGGCGAACGCTTCGCGTGGCGCACGGGATCGGCTATCGCGATCAGTTTCGCTGGCGTGCTCGTACTCGGCTTCGATCCACTGGTGCTGGATCACCCGGCCTCGTTGGCGATGATGTTGCTCGCGGCCTTCCTGATCGCGCTGGGCACGGTCCTGATGCGCGGATTGAGCGGAATTGATGCCATCAGTCTGCAGGCATGGACGGCATTGATCGGCATCCTGCCATTGCTGGCGATCAGTGCATGGATCGAGCCCAACGGTTTCACCACATTGCGCGACGCACACTGGACCTCCTGGGGCGCTGCGGCCTATTCGGCGATATTCGCCTCGCTGATCGGACACAGCCTTTTTTACAGGCTCGTACAGCGCCACCCGGTCGCGCAGTTCATGCCGTATCTGCTGTTGACGCCCGTATTCGCGGTGGCACTCGGCATCCTGGCCTGGGGGGATCGTCCTGGCCCGCAACTGTGGATCGGTGGCGCAATGGTGCTGGGCGGCGTATTGCTTATCGCCCTGCGCGCCAGGGCAAAAGCGCGCACTGTGTCGCAAGTGGAAACGCTCTGAACAACAAAAACGGGCTTGATTGTCCGGAACCACCAGCCGCTTACGTGACTTCTAGGGCAGCTCCCCTGTGCCGGCTCATCGGCCATCATCTGCCCGGAAGATCAATATGCGCACTTTACCGAACACCCTGTTCCGCTATTGCACGATCGCTGTCTGCGCGGTCGTCGTCGCCAACGGCTGCATGCTCAATCGCGCGCCGATCGTTGCAAGTGCGGGCCGCGTTGAGCCGGCACAATATTGTCCGGGCGATACGCTGACCGCGTCCTACGATTTTCTGCGCTTCACGCACGATGGCATATGCGTACCCAGGGACGGCGTCGCCATGGATTGCGAACGATCGGCGCCCAACGTCACCATTTCCAGCAGTCCTGTGCTGTTTCCATCCGTCACACTGCGGAGTTATGTCAATCGCGTCGATTTCCCGGCAAGCGGAGACCGCGTCGATGTGTCCTTTGCGTACGGCAACACCAACGTATTCATTCCGCCCACGACGCTGCTGCAAAACGTCCTGGACAACACCGTAACGGCGACACGTATCATCGGCGCGCTCGAGACAAGCTTGCCGCACATGGGCAACTGCGCGGCCGGTTTCGCCGTGCCTACCTATGCGGGCGTGGAAGTTGGCAGCACACCGGCGATCTCGCCAAACCTGGGGCTGGTCGGCATCTGCAACCCTGCGAGCAACGGGGTTTCGGTCAACTACACCCTGGTAGGCGCCGCCCCCGGCGAAGCCTACACGCTGACGTTGGCACCCGGGTCATGCCAGAGCACCAGCGCGCCTGGCGTACCGGCTTTTGCCGCAACCGCACAGCGGATCGACGCAGCACCGATCGCATTGATGTGCGGGCCCGGCGGCAACGGCGTCACCTCACCTCAGCCCATCGCACCGCCGCTCTCCACGCTGATACAACGGGCCTGCCACTGAGAAACGTCCCGCCTGAAGCATGACGGCCGATTCCAGTCCAACATCAAGAGCACACATCATGAATTCTCTTCGCCCCCTGTCCGGTATCGCCCTCGCGCTGTCGCTGTCGCTCGGCGCCGCATTCGCTACGCATGCCGCTTCCGCCACACAGCAACTGCAATATCTGGACAAGACCACCTACAGCGGTTTCCTCAACGTCAGTGTCGATCTCTACGGTCCGCCCGACAAGAATGGCAAATACCCTGCGCCAAAACGCTACCCGGCGCAGCTGCTGTTCGAACGTCCGGATCGTTTCCGCCTGGTGTTGCGTCCCGGCAAGAAAGACGAGTACCGCGCGGTCGCAGACGCTGGCATCGTGCGTTGGCTGGATCTCGCCACCGGTATTTCCGGCAAGGAAGAAGCCGCGAAAGTCGTCGACCCGCTGACGCTCGGGCTGCTCGGCGCCGCCGGGGAACTGCTTCGATTCACCGGCTCAGCGGATCTGCCGGTTTCGAAGAACAGCAAGATCAGTGGCGCTCGCATCACGCCGCATACATGGGGCACCAGCGTGGAAAGCGGCAAGGCTTGGCTGTCGTCGGACGGCAAGCCCGTCGGCTTCGAATTCCTGCTGGCGGACCGCACAAGGGTTTACATCTCGGTACTGATGTTCAAACAGAACGTGCAGACCAAGCCGGGCGATTTCGAGCTCTGAGCAAACGAACACTCGCGCTGACCGCAGATTCATCGCTGCGGTCAGCGTGAACCTGCCCAACACGTCGCCGGAAACGCGCGGCGTGGCTGCAGACACGCAATTGAATACGATCAACAACACTTCATGCTGTGTCGGTTGCCGATCAGCCGCTGCAAATACGCACACCATCACCCCGCGATAAGCCAAGGATTCTTCGACAGGTACTGACAGGCACAGTGAGGTGCCGCATGCGCATCAATACGAAAAAAAGCATCGGCAAGATCGTGAAGATCCGCCGGCTGGCATCAGCCTTGAGCATCGCACGGTGCGTTCACCGATGCTTTGCAGATATCTGACTGCCTCTGCAAGGCTGTCCTGTATGTCTTGTTCAACACGTATCAGCTGCACGAGCCACTCCGGCAATCACGATTCCGCACAACGCCACCTCTTTTTCAGGACATCCACATGCGCATGCTTCAAAACAAGTGGTTCCGCTATTTCGTCATTGCGGTTTGCTCGGTGACGGTTGCCACCGGCTGCATCATCCGTCGCGGAAACCTCACCGCCTCCTACACCAGCATGACACCCGCACAATATTGTCCGGGCGATGCAATGACGGCGTCCTACGACTTCCTCGGCACGGATGTCTGCCCCGCCGATGCCAGCTGCGCGAGCTTCTTCCCGGTCGTGGCCATCAGCAGCACGCCCACCGCATTTCCGATGCAATCGATCACGAACTACACCGGCAGCGTGAATTTCACCGCGCCGGATGCTGACCGCTTCAGCGTATTGTTCAATCCAGATCGTGACAATGTGCTGATTCCGACCTCAGAAATCATGCCCGATGGTCGCGTCTTCATTCAGCGCGAGAGTCTGGACCAGACGAGATCCGCAACCCGGATCGCCACAGTCAATCAGGAGTTGATGCACGGCGGCATGTGCGCGGGAAGCACGCCGGTCAACAGTCCGCAGCCACTGCCGGGCCTGCCGCAATTCTCAGCGAACCTGCGACTGACCGATCTGTGCAACGTCAACGGCGTCACGGTGATCGTGACTCTGTCGGGCGGCGCGGACGGAACATCATTCACGCAGACGCTGATGCCAGGCGGATGTCTCTCCGGGATGCCTGGCGTGCCTACCACCACGGAGAACGCACGCGTCGTCGAAGTGCGACCCGCAGTCGTCGCACCGGGCACGCGCTGTGATTCGACGGGCACCATGAACAACAACGTCCCGCCGCCGCCACTGCGCACGCTGGCACGGATGTCTTGCCGCTGACCGCTTCACAGCATGCGGTCGGCCTCTGCAGACCGACACCGCCGCACCACGCAGGGCATCCCGTAAGCCATGACTGCCGGTGCCGCATTCGGACTCAACACCGATCGACGACCACCTTCCCATCACTTCTCACGAGATGCCATGAACCTCATCCGCCCGATCTCCTGCATCGCACTCGCGTTGACGCTGACCCTCGGGGCCGCATTGTCCGCGCACGCAGCTTCTGCCACCGATCAGCTCAACGCCCTCGATAAAAGCACCTACAGCGGCGCTCTCGAGGTTTCCGTCGATCTGTATGCGCCGCCGGACAAGAACGGCAAGGTCGACGCGCCGCAGCGCTACCCCGCGACACTGCTGTTCGAGCGTCCCGACCGCTTCCGTCTGGTATTGCGGCCTGGCGCCAAGGACGAATTCCGCGCGGTGGCGGACGCCGGCATCGTGCGGTGGCTCGATCTCGCCACCGGCGTCTCCGGCAAGGACGCCGCCGAGAAGGTCACCGAACCGCTCGCGATTGCACTGCTCGGCGCCGCCGGCGAACTGTTTCGCTTCACCACCGCGGAGGATCTGACGCTGTCCAAGGGCAGCAAAATCAGCGGTACGCGCATCACGTCAAAGACCTGGGGCAGCGGCATCGAGAGCGGGTTGGCGTGGTTTTCGTCCGATGGCCAGCCGATCGGTTTCGAGTTCGTGCTTTCCGATCAGACCAAGGTCTTCATTTCGGTGCTGAGCTTCAAGCAGAACGTGAAGACCAGCCCCGGGGACTTCCAGCTCTGATTGAGCGGCGCATCACTCCCGTGTCGGAAACATCGCCGCGCTCGGTCTGAAACCGCGCGGCGAATAGCCGAAATCGCGCTGCGCATCGGTCGCATCGAACACCAGATCGGTGCGCATGCGCTTCACTGCCGCTTCGTTGAAATCGCGCGCGACACCGGCGGCATGCGCGACAGCAAGCAGCCCATTGAATATCGGCGACGGGACTTCATGCAGTTTCGGTGAGGATTCAATCACCTTCAGGACGCGCGCGACCATTTCGCGATACGACAGCGTCTCACCGCCAGGCAATGCATAGGCACGACCGTATGCCGCTTCGGCATCGAGGCAGTCGAACGCGGCATCCGCAAGATCGGCCACATGCACGGGCTGCCGCAGGCCACAGGCATCGCGCGGAAGCACCAACCGACCAAACCGACGACCCAACTGCGCAATCCGGTTGAGATTGTGATCGCGACCGGCACCATAGATCAGCGTCGGCCTCAGGACAGTCGCGGCCGCATGACGCGCGGATGCCGTTTCGAACAGCAGACGCTCGCCCTCGCGCAGACGCGCAACCACATCACGTTCGTGTGCGTCGGCCGAGCCGCTTTTCGCTTCGATGCTGGTGGAGCCAAAGGCGATCACGCGCGGCGCGCGTACCGGTGCGCGCGCATACCACCGCGCGAACAGATCCAACGGGCCACAGCTGAAGATCACACGCATCTGCGCCGGGAATCCATCCGTGCTCGAAAGATCGCCCTTCAACCAGACCAGACCCGGCTGCGCCGCATGCGCATTGCGCGATACCGCATACACGCGCCAACCATCGTCGCGCAGACGATCCAGCAGCGGCATCCCGACCTGGCCACTGGCGCCGAACACGAGAGCAGCCTTCATGCCGAACTCAGAAATAACGCGCGTTGACAGCGAAATGCGTCGCGATACTGGCTGCGTAACCAAGCGCGACCGCCCACGTCCATTTGAGGTGGCTGAAGAACGTGTACTGCCCGCGCGCCTGCCCCATCAGCGCCACACCTGCGGCGGATCCGATCGACAACAGACTGCCACCGACACCGGCCGTCAACGTGACCAGCAGCCAATGTCCGGTGCTCATGTCGGGACTCATCTGCAACACCGCCACCATCATCGGAATATTGTCGAGAATCGCCGACATGAAACCGACCAGGATGTTCGCCTTGGTCGCGCCGAGATCGCCGTAGAACACTTGGGACGCCATTGCGAGATAGCCACAATAGCCCAGCGCACCCACGCACATGATCACGCCGAAGAAGAACAGCAGCGTGTCCCACTCGGCACGCGCGACCTGCTCGTAACTGTCGAATGCATCGACATCACCGGGCGCGCCCTGACGATCGAACTCGACGCAGTCTGCAGATTGGGTAATGCGCGCATCGCGCGACAGCCACCAACCGAACAATTTCAGTACAGCAAGACCCGTCATCATGCCCATGAAGGGCGGCAGGTGCAGAAAATTATGGAAACTCACTGCCAGCACGATGGTTCCCGCGAACAGGCCGACGATGACCCATGCGCCCCGCTTGGCTTTGACATCGCCGACAGCGGCTTCTGGCAAGCCTTTCGGAACGGCGAAATGCATGCAGACAGCCGGCACCAGCCAATTCACCAGTGACGGCAGGAACAGCGCGAAGAACGTCCAGAAATCGACGATGCCGCGCTGCCAGACCATCAACGTGGTGATGTCGCCGAACGGGCTGAAGGCGCCGCCGGCATTGGCCGCCACCACGATATTGACGCAAGAGACTGCGACAAATTTCGGACTGTCCCGGCCAACCGCCAAAATCACCGCACACATCACCAGTGCCGTGGTCAAGTTGTCGATCAACGGCGACAGCATGAACGCCAGACCGCCGGTGATCCAGAACAACGCCCGATAGCCCAGGCCGCGCTTCAGCAGGCGGAATCGCAATGCTTCGAACAGATTGCGTTCGCTCATCGCGTTGACATAGGTCATCGCGGCCAGCAGAAACAGCAACAATTCCGCAAACTCGATCAGGTATGCGCGGACCGCATGGTGCGCCAGCTCGGGCTGCCCCAATTGCGCGGACACGATTGCCAGCAACGCCCAGATCATGCCGGCGGCAAGCATCACCGGCTGCGACTTGCGCAGATGCGTGAACTCCTCGACCACCACCAGACTGTATGCCGCCACGAAGATCGCGATCGCGGCATAACCCACCCAATGCGTGGTCAGCGGCATGGTGTAGTCGGAAGCGAACGCAAGCACTGGAAACAACGTCGCGAGCGCGCCGAGTGATGCGGCAACCGACTTGCGATTCCGGCGGATGGACATGCAGCCGACTCCAATCATTCGAACATCGCGACAGTGTAACCGCGATGGCATCCACGACCTACGCTGCCACGGCCCGCTCCGGCAGCGTCAACCGCAACCATGCATAGCCCGTGACGGCGGCAATGACTGATGCACTGAGCACACCCAACACGCTTGCCTGGGCCAGCGCCGGATGCTGTTCAAATGCGAGTGATGCGATGAAGAGGCTCATCGTGAAACCGATCCCGCACAACAGCCCAAGGCCGACGATCGCCTTGAATCCAAGCCCTTCGCCGAAGCGCGCCAATCCCGTGACATGCGCCAGCAGCGCCACCGACACGATGCCGATCGGCTTGCCGAAAACCAGCCCCAAAGCAATCCCGAGTGGCACAGGGGCAAGCACATCGCCGAGTGCAACGCCACCGAGCGCCAGGCCGGCATTGGCGAACGCGAACACCGGCAGGATGCCGTAGGCGACCCATGGATGCAGGGCGTGCTCCAGCGTTTCCAGCGGCGAATGCTCGGTCTCGTCGTCGATCTCGTTTCGCTTGTCCACGTGCGGAATCAACAGACCGGTCACCACACCGGCCAATGTAGCGTGAACACCGGACTTCAATACGCACACCCACACCACTACGCCGAGCAGCAAGTACGGAGCGAGCGAGCGAACGCCACGACGATTCAGCACGAACATGATCGCAATGGCGGCTGCGGCAGCGATCAATGCGGTCGTGGACAGGTCGCTGGTATAGAACACAGCAATGATGATGATGGCAGCGAGGTCATCAAGTACCGCGATGGTGGACAACAACAGCTTCATCGCCACCGGCGCACGCGACCCCAGCAGGGAAAGAATGCCCAACGCGAATGCGATGTCGGTGGCGGCGGGAATGGCCCAGCCCTGCATGGCCTGCGCATCACCGCGATTGACATAACTGTAGATCAGCGCCGGAACCGCCACGCCTGCGGCTGCGCAAAGGAGCGGCTGGATCAGCTGGGCGCGGCTCGACAGCTGCCCACTGAGCACTTCACGCTTGATCTCCAAGGCCACCAACAGGAAAAAAATCGCCATCAGGCCATCGTTGATCCACAGCAACAACGATTTGGCGATATTCAGATCACCGACGCGCACCTGCACCGGCATCGCATGGAATGACTCATATATACCCGCCAATGGTGAATTCGCGCAGATCATCGCCAACACCGCCGCCGCGATCAGCAGAATTCCACCTGCAGCTTCCAGCCGGAAAAACTCCTGCAGGGCGCGTACTGCGCGCGACGGCAGAATGCGTGCAATATTGTTGACTTCGTTCTCCATCCCCACCTCAGCGCGACAACATCAGTTCGAAGACAACCCATGCGATGAAACTGACCAGCAATACCCAACCTTCCGGACGGCTGATCTGCAGGTCACGCCGCAACATCGGATAGAGGAGCAGCGAAGCCGCGAGCGCGGCCGGCAATTCAAAGCCCACGAACGATGCCGGAATCGGCAGGTCGCGCAGCGCGGCCATGCCCCCAACCACGACCAGCAGATTGAACAGGCTGGAGCCGATGACATGGCCGACGACCATATCGCCTTGTCCACGCCGCGCCGCCGAAATCGCAGCGACTGCTTCGGGCAATGCCGTAGCAATGGCAATGACGATCAGGCCCGTCAACAACGGCGTCATGCCCCATGCCGTACCGACGATCGGCGCGTGCTGCACCAGCCACACCGCGCCGAAATACAGCAAGACGCCACCGAGCGCGAAACGAATGAGGTTGAGGGCCAGATCGTCACCCGTCTTCAGGAAATCCGAGATCTGCGCCTGCAGCTCAGGCGTCTCGCGACGGCTCCGCACCACCGCAAACGCCACTACCGCAACAAATCCCGCCACGAAGATGGAACCTTCGATACGCGTCAGCACGCCATCGAAACCGAACACGATCAACATCAGCGTGGCGACGATCAGACAGATCAACAGCGGCGCCAAAGCACGCCAGCGTACGAACAGCGGTGCGAAGATCGCGGCAAGGCCCAGCGTGAGACCGAAATTGACGATATTGCTGCCGATGGCATTGCCCAGCGCGAGACTCTGGCTACCGGTCTGGAATGCACGCACATTCACCGCAAGCTCCGGAATCGATGTGCCGAATGCGACCAACAACAACCCGGTCACGAACGGCGGCCAGCCGAAACGACGCGACAGCCCTGAGGCGCCTTTCATGATCGAGTCGCCGCCCAGCGCGAGAATGAACAGCGCCAGAACGCACCAGCCGAGTGCCGTGATCATCCTGCGGTCTCCTCAAAGTCGTCCGCTCGATTCTATGTCAGATGGCACTGACCGCGCACGCTTCCGGCACGCGGACGTAGCAGGCCGCGTGCCATAGATCGACCAGCGCGTGTAGATCAACCTGCGGAAAAATGCTTCCCAAGCCAGGCCCAGCATTGCTGGTATTCGCGCTGCCGATGCGCCGCATCAAGCGCCTGCCCGGTCGGCCGGATGACGGCACGGGTCTCGAACATGAAGGCCATCGTCTCGCGGATGTAGTCGGGCTTCGAGGTATCCGCGTTCGACGCCTTCTCGAATGTCTCCGCATCCGGGCCATGACCGGTCATGCAGTTGTGGATGGAACAGCCCCCGGGCGCAAACCCTTCGGCCTTCGCATCGTAAGCGCCATGCACCAGCCCCATGAATTCGCTGGCGATATTGCGATGGAACCACGGCGGCCGGAAGGTATCCTGCATCGCAAGGATACGCGGCGGGAAAATCACGAAATCGAGATTGCCTACACCGGCGGAATCAGTCGGTGACGTAAGCACCAGGAAGATACTCGGATCGGGGTGATCAAAACTGATCGAACCGATGACGTTGAAGCGGCGCAGATCGTATTTGTAGGGCACATGATTGCCATGCCATGCGACCACATCCAGCGGCGAATGCCCGATGCTGGCACGCCACAGATGACCCTGGAATTTCGCGATCAACTCGAAATCGCCCTCGAGATCCTCGAACGCGGCATTCGGCGCAAGAAAATCACGCGGATTCGCAAGGCCATTGCTGCCGATCGGGCCGAGATCGGGAATCCGCAGAAAGGCGCCGAAATTCTCGCAGACGTACCCTCGTGCCAGCCCATCGGGCAACGACACGCGGAAACGGATGCCGCGCGGGATCACCGCGATCTCCTGCGGCTCGATTTCGAGCACACCGAGTTCCGTATCGATTTTCAGCCGGCCATGTTCCGGCACGATCAGCATTTCGGCATCGGCGTTGTAGAAGAAACGTCCGACCATGTCTCGATTCGCGGCATACATGTGGATACCCACACCGGTCATCGCCGCCGGCGAACCATTGCCGGCCACCGTGAACAGGCCATCGATGAAGTCGATGGCTGCCGCACTCGCATCGGTGCCCGGCAACGGCATCGGACTCCAGCGCAACTGGTCCGGCGGCACGGGCCCATCGCCGAAATCGTTATGGAACGTATGATCGAAATCGGAGTAGGTGTGCGCGACGAAACTGCCATGCATCGCCGCCGGACGGATGCGGTACAGCCAACTGCGGCGGTTTTCGTGTCGCGGCGCGGTGAATGCGGTCCCGCTGATCTGCTCGGCGTAAAGACCATGCGCCACACGTTGCGGCGAGTTGCGTCCAACCGGCAACGTGCCGGGCAGCGCTTCGCTGGTGAATTCATTGCCGAAGCCGGATTGATAGCCTTTGGATTTCATTGCATGGCCCCGCGTAGGGTGCGCCCTGGCGCACCGTTTCGATCATCGATACTTCCGCTGTTGTGCGACCGAACCGCACCCATTGCCAGACCTCGGCGCTTACAGGAATCCGCGTTTCATCTGGTCGCGCTCAATGCTTTCGAACAGCGCCTTGAAGTTGCCTTCACCGAAGCCTTCGTTGCCCTTGCGCTGGATGATCTCGAAAAAGATCGGGCCGATCGCGTTCAATGTGAAGATCTGCAGCAATTTTCGCTGCTTGGTCTCTTCATCCGCATCAATCAGGATCTTGTTCCTGCGCAAGCGGTCGACGTCTTCGCCATGGTTCGGCACACGCGCGTCGATCACGTCGAAATAGGTGTCCGGCGTATCCAGGAACTCGATGCCGGCGTCACGCATCGCCTCGACGGTCGTATAGATATCATCGGTGAAACAGGCGATGTGCTGGATCCCTTCGCCGTTGTATTGCTGCAGATACTCGTTGATCTGCGATTTGGGATCGGATGATTCGTTCAATGGAATACGGACGATGCCATCCGGAGCCGTCATCGCCTTGGACAACAGGCCGGTCTTGGCGCCCTTGATGTCGAAATAGCGGATCTCACGGAAGTTGAACAGCCGCTCGTAGTAGTTCGACCACTTGTCCATGTTGCCGAAATACAGGTTGTGGGTGAGGTGATCGATGAAGGTCAGACCCAGCCCTTTCGGCATCATTTCCGCGTCGGGCATCCATTCGTAATCCGGATCGTGGATCGTGCCCTTGTCGTCGTAACGGTCGACGATATACAGCATGCAACCGCCAATGCCTTCGATGACCGGCGCGGCGACGGCCTTGCTCAGCTCTTTGTTGGTGATCGGCGTGGCGCCATTCTTGAGCGCCTGTACCCGCACCCATTCGGCCAGCTTGTTGACGCGGATCGCGAAACCACAGGCGCTGGGGCCGTGCTTGGCCGCGAAATCGGCGGCGAAGGAATCCGGGTCTTCGTTGATCAGGAACGTACAGTCACCCTGACGATAGGTGCTGATCGCCCGGGTCTTGTGCCGTGCCACCTTGGTGAAGCCCATCTTGCGGAAGTAGTCGTGTAGCAGATGGGCCTGATCGGGCGGTGCGGCGAACTCGACGAACTCGAATCCGTCGATTCCCATGGGGTTTTCGAACGTAGTGACCTGCATACCAGTCGTGGGCTGTGCGTACATGGACTGCTTCCTGGATGATTGAATCCCGCAGGCGTGCTGCGATGGTTGGCGCACGCCTCAAGCGCGGCTGCTTGCGACAGCCTGCGATTCGGGAATATAGTTTCAGTTGAAACCATTTGCAAGCCAAGCCACAAGGCAATCCATGACCGTCCCCGACAACCATGCAGACACCGGCGCCGATGGCACGACGGCAGAGACCCATGCCCGGCTCGATCTGGAGCATTTCCTGCCGTATCGACTCAGCGTGCTGTCCAACCGGATCAGTCAGTCCATTGCCGACACCTATGCCGGCCGCTTCGGTATCGCGATCACAGAGTGGCGGGTGATCGCAGTACTCGGCCGTCATGTCGGATTGTCGGCGAGCGGCGTGGCGGAACGCACCGCAATGGACAAAGTCGCCGTGAGCCGGGCATTGGCAAGACTGCTGGAACGCGGACTGGTCCAGCGCGATACCCACGGCACCGATCGCCGTCGCTCGGTATTGGAACTGAGCGAAGCGGGTTATCGGATCTATGACGAAGTGGTGCCGCTGGCACTGGCACGCGAACGTGCGCTGCTCGCGCACTTCGAGGAGGAAGACAGGCAACAATTGGATGCGCTGCTGTCGAAACTGAGCAAGGGGCTGCAGGACCTCATGCGCCATGATCCTTCAGACGGCGAACCGGCAGGTAACGATCCTGCTTGCAACGATCCTGTAGGCAATGACCAGCCCGGCCACGATATGCAGTAGTCACCTGAAACAACGATATCTGTAGCGGAAACACCTGCCGGAAAAACGACAACGGCGACCGAAGCCGCCGTAATCGTAAGAAGTAAGAACATGTCGTTGCGGTTTCAGCGAAGCCAGCCACGCGCCCGTGCCCGCCGCGCGAGCCACATCAGCAGGATCGACAACACGATCACCATGGCCGGCATGACCATGCCACCCGGCCCGTAGACCTCGATGCTCTTGCTCATGAAGAAGACGTACGCCATCTGCACGATCACGCCGATCAGCGACAACATCAGCATCACCAACGCCCAGCGACTGCGCAACAACAACAGCAGACACCCAGCAACGCCACCGAACACCGCAAAGGCGAAGGCCGCCGTGACCCATGCGGGCGTTGCCATTAACAACATGCGCTCGGCCTCAGGCATGGCCTGCAAGGCTTCCGGCGTCATCATCGCCTGGCGGACGTAGGCCACCACGCCCATCAGATTCCAGACCAGCAACAAGGCACTCACAGCCCAGAACCACGCGGGCGGCTTTCGGTTGAGACGCATATCCACCTCCCCTGTGTGGATCTACCTGTCACGGCAGCACACCACATCGTCGAACGATGATCCGCCTGAACTCGCAGCCACATCGACATCGCCGCTTCGGGGCGATGTCGATGTGCGGCCGGCGTCACGCCATTACTTCACGCCATGCATCAACTTGTTGACCAACCCGCCGATCAGGAAGAGCAGCAGGCCAGCACCGGCGAGGATGTAGAAGCCGGTGGTGTAGGCGGCCAACGCAGAACCGGTAGTCATACCACCTTCGCCGCTGGCCTGCCCCGCAAAGATGCCGGCGAGGTTGTTGCCGATCGCGATCGACAGGAACCACGCGCCCATCGCGAAACCGGTCAAGCGTGCCGGTGCCAGCTTGGTCACCATCGACAGCCCGATCGGCGACAGGCACAGCTCGCCGATCGACTGGATCCAGTACACCGCGAACAGCGTCCAGAACGGAATCTTGCCGTCTGCGCCGATCAGGTTGGTCAGCGCGTACATCAGCAACAGGAATGCCAGGCCATTGAAGATCAGACCGAGGCTGAATTTGCGCGGGATCGACGGATTGGCCTTGCCCAGTCGCATCCAGATCCAAGCAATGACCGGGGCGAGGGTAATGATCGCCACCGAATTCACGCTCTGGAACCACGCCACCGGGAATTCCCAGCCACCGAGATCGCGGCTGACGATTTTGTCGGCCAGGAAGTTGAACGAGCTGCCCGCCTGCTCGAAGAAACACCAGAAGAACACGTTGAATCCAAGGATGATCAGCATCGCGATCACCTTGTCGCGAGCGACGCGGCCTTCACGGATGCCTTCGACCACCAGCATGATGGCCGGACCGATCAACAACGCCATCAGGATCCACTGCAACATCGAGGCATCGATTGTCAGCAGAAAATAGAAGAGCGGAATCGCTGCAATGGCACCGACCGCCACCATCGATACGCGCGAGAGGTTGGTGTATTCGGGCGGCGGTAGACCGATGCCCTTGAGCTGGCTGCGACCGAACCAGAACCAGATCAGGCTGAGGATCATGCCGACACCGGCTGCAATGAAGACGACCGTATAGGCGGGCATGGCGTCGGTGCCGAAGACTTTCTGCGCCAACTGCTGGGTGATCACCGGGGCGATCATCGCGCCCAGATTGATGCCCATATAGAAGATGGTGAAACCCGAGTCGCGGCGTGCATCGCCCTGCAGGTACAGCTTGCCGACCATGGTCGAGATGATCGGTTTGAACAGACCGTTGCCGACGATGATCGTCGCCAGGCCAAGCTTGAACAACGACTCGGTCGGCATCGCCAGCATGAACAGACCGGCGGCCATGATGACTGCGCCGAGCAGAATGGAACGCTGGTAACCGATCAGTTTGTCGGCGACATAACCGCCGAAGATCGCGCCGGCATAGACCAGTGCGAGATACGCGCCGTAGAGCTCGCTCGCGGGTTTTTCACCGGACGCATCGCCTCCGTGAAACTGCGCGACGATATACAGGACCATCGCCCAACGGATGCCGTAGAACGCGAAGCGCTCCCAGAATTCCGACATGAACAACATCCACAGCGGCTTGGGATGTCCAAGTACCTGCGGGAATTCAGGGATGGCCGGCTCGGTGCCGTGGGTCGTCGTCGCTCCGCTCATGCGGTTTCTCTCTGTGTTTTATGAAGATGTTCGATACGAACTGCGAAAAATCGAACCCACACGGACGGCGGGCTGCCGGAGAATGACCGACACGGCACACATGCGTCAAACCACGCGCACCGCTGCTGCGCTGCAACATGACCTGCCGACGCGCCGACCCCGGCAACTCGGATTCCGAACATGGCATGCATCGCAACGCTCGATGCCACGGGACATCGATAGCAATTTTCGCGTGAGGATTCCACCAAAGGCCGTAACGTCGCGCGTCAGCGCCCCGGACCGACGACCGTACGCACGTCGAACAATTCGGGGAAGAAGGTGAGGTCCAATGCCTGCTTGAGGAAGCCCGCACCACTGGATCCCCCGGTGCCGCGCTTGAAACCGATCACCCGCATCACGGTGCGCAGATGGCGGAAGCGCCAGATCTGGAACTGCGTTTCGAGATCGACCAGGTCTTCGCACAGCGCGTACTCGCGCCAATAGGTGCCGGTGTCCTCATAGATGCGTTCGAATACCGGCAGGAGCTCGGCATCGGACACGTGCGCGCGCGTCCAGTCGCGCTCGACGTGGCGCGCCGGTACCGCATGTCCCCAGCGCGACAGATAACGCAGGAATTCATCGTAAATACTCGGTGCCTCCAGCGCTGCGCGCAGCCGTGCTTCGACTTCGGCGTCGTACTGGAACACCTTCAGCATCGCCGCGTTCTTGTTGCCCATCAGAAATTCGATGGTGCGGTATTGCAGCGACTGGAAGCCGGATGACGGCCCCAGCACATCGCGAAACTCCATGTACTCCGAAGGCGTCAGGGTCTCCAGCACCGACCACATCCCAGTGAGCTGCTCCTGCACGCGTTTGCAGCGTGCGGCGACCTTGCCGAACTGCCAGACGCGGTCGTTGCGCAGGTGATCGACCGCTGCGGTCAATTCATGGCAGAGCAGCTTCATCCACAGTTCGGCGACCTGATGCTGAACGATGAACAGCATCTCATCGTGATGCGGCGGATCGGACAACGGCTGTTGTGCACTCAACAGGCGGTCCAGGTGCAGATAACCACCGTAAGTCATGCGCCCGGAGAGGTCGGTATGGATCCCCGCTTCGAGCGGGCGTTCGTTTTGATCGATGCTCATCCATACAGAGTAGCTCATCACCGTATGGAAAATCCTCTGCTCCGTCTATCGAATCTCTGCCGGTCATCGGATTGAAACCCACGAGGTGCACGATTTCCGTCACACTTCGCAGTCCGCGCGCAGTCGCGGCATCATCACCGGACTTGGGGGAATACCATGCTTCGTTTCGTTGGCCGCATCTTTGCGGCCGGTCTTATGCTGGTCGCAGGGGCTTCACAAGCCCAGGTCGTGATCAGTCAGGTCTATGGCGGCGGCGGTAATACCGGCGCGCCATACAATCGCGATTTCATCGAACTTCACAACAACGGAACGAGCATTGTCTCGCTCGGCGGTCTGTCGCTGCAGTATTCGAGCGCCACCGGCACCGGCAATTTTGCTGTCGGCTCGATCCTGCCAACGGTTGATCTGGCGCCAGGCCAGTATTACCTCGTCGGTTCCGGAGCCACCAGCGCCAGTGTCGGCGCACCACTGCCGACCGTCGATGCCAGCGGCACCTCCTCGATGAGCGGCACCGGTGGCAAGGTGGTGCTCGTCAACAGCACCTCGGCACTGGCCTGCAATGGCTCATCCACCCCATGCAGCGGTGCCCAGCTTGCGCAGATCGTCGATCTGGTCGGCTTCGGCAGCGCGAACTTCTTCGAAGGCAGCGCGGCCACTCCGGCACCCAGCAACACGACGTCGGTCCTCCGCGCCGGCGATGGTTGTACGGACACCAACAACAACGGCGCCGACTTCACCGCAGTCGCACCGACCCCGCGCAACACCGCGTCGCCGCTGCAGGGCTGTGCCGGCGGTGGCTTGCCGTTGCTGGCGGTCAGCGATGTGAGCGCATTCGAAGGCGACAGCGGTACGACCGAGCTGTTCTTCGGCTTCGGTCTGAACCAGCCGGCCGGTCCGGGCGGCGTCAGCATCGACTACACCACCGCCGATGGCACCGCCACTGCGGGCAGCGATTATGTTGCGGCCAGCGGTACCGTGGTGATCGCGGAAGGCGATACCTCGGCCGTCGTCAGCGTGTTCATCAATGGCGACACCGTCAGTGAGCCGGAAGAGACCTTCTTCGTCCGCGCCACGTCGGCGACCGGCGCCACCATCGCCGACGGCGAAGGTCTGGGCACGATCCAGAACGACGATGTCACCGTCGTTTCGATTCCGCAGATTCAGGGCAGCGGCCTGATCTCGCCGCTGAATGGCGCGATCGTCACCACCGAAGGCATCGTCACCGCACAGAAGTTCAACAACGGCTTCTTCCTGCAGGCCGCGAACGACGACGGCGACCCGGCGACCTCGGAAGGTATCTTCATCTTCACCTCGACCGCACCGCCGTCGACCGCAACAGTCGGCAACCTCGTCCGCGTCACGGGCACGGTCACCGAGTTCACGCCGAGCACCAACCTCAATCAGCTGTCGATCACCGAAATCGGTTTCGTCAGCGCGATCCAGGTGCTCTCCACCGGCAATGCACTGCCGGCACCTGTCGCGCTGACCAGCACCGACTTCAATGCGATGTCCAATCCGGGCACCGCCGAAAAGTACGAAGGCATGCGCGTCACCCTGCCCAGCGCACTCGTGATCGCAGGTTCGGATGGCAATATCTCCGAAGCCAACGCAACGTCCACGACCAACGGCGTGTTCCAGGTGGTGCTGTCCGACGTCGGCCGGCCGTTCCGTGAGCCAGGCATCGGCATTCTCGATACCATCGCCATCCCGGGCGGCAAGAACCCGCCGCGCTTCGACACCAATCAGGAACGCCTGATGGTGCGCAGCCGTGGTCAGATCGGTGCCACCTCGCTCGCACTCGACGTCGATACCGAAATCACCGACATGACCGGCGTGCTCGACTATTACTCGGGTACGTGGGCCGTGTTGCCGGATGCCGGCTCGGGCACGATCAAGGGTGGCAAGGTCCCGACCGCAGTTGCCGACACGAAGGACGGCGACATCACCATCGGCGGCTTCAATCTGCTGCGCTTCTTCGACGAAGTGAACGACAGCAACGGTGCGCCGACACTCACCGCCGCCGCACTCGACAAGCGTCTGACCAAGACGGGCGCCGCGATCTGCGACTACCTGAAGACGCCTGACATCCTCGGCGTGGTCGAAGTCGAGAACCTGCGCGTGCTCGGCCTGCTCGCGGACCGCATCAACGCCAATTGCGCCAGTGCTCCGGACTATGTGCCGTACCTGGTGCAAGGCAACGACGTCGGCGGTATCAACGTCGGCTTCCTGGTAAGCAACCGCAGCGTCGGCGCCGACGCACGCGTCGAAGTGCTCGAAGTCGTCCAGTACGGCAAGGACACCGTCCTTACCAACCCGGACAACAGCACCAGCCTGCTCAACGACCGCCCGCCGCTGATGCTGCGTGCGATCGTCCACCACGCCAACGGCGCGGCCTATCCGGTCACCGTGATCGTCAACCACCTGCGTTCGCTCAACGGCATCGACGATACCGCAGCGGGCAGCAGCGGCTGGCCGACCGGCGGCGAACGCGTCCGCACCAAGCGTGCGCAACAGGCCGTGTTCCTGGCCGACCTCGTCGAAGCGCGGCAACAGGCGAACCCGAGCGAACGCATCGTGCTGCTCGGCGACTTCAACGCGTTCGAGTTCAACGACGGCTACGCCGACGTGATGGGCATCGTGCGCGGCGACGAAGTGCCGGCGGACGAAGTGTTCACCTACCTGCCCAGCCCGATCACGACCCCGATGGTCGACGGTTCCGAGTTGATCGCAGACCCGGCCGAACGCTATTCGTATGTGTTCGAAGGCAACGCGCAGACGCTGGATCACGTGATTGTCAATGAAGCGCTGTTGATGGACGCCGCCGGTCTTGAAGTCGACCACGCCCGCATCAACGCCGACTTCGGCGTGCATCACTACGGCGAAGTCGGCAACGCGATCCGCGTGTCCGACCATGACCCGGTCCGTCTCCGGATCACGGTCGCCGGCTTCAGTGGTGCCGATCTCGGCGTCACCGCCAGCGCCAGTCCGTCCTCGGTGAATCCGGGCGATACCGCGACGTATACGGCCATCGTGACCAACTCCGGTCCCGACGATGCCGCGTCCGCCTCGATCGCACTTGTCTTCGACGCCCTGGTGTCGCCGACGGTCAACGTCGCGGCAGGCTGGACCTGTGCCGCACCGGTGCAGGCCTCCAGCACGACCACCATCACCTGCACCACCGCAACGTTCACGAACGGCGACAGCGCATCGTTCATCGCCAGCATCGTGACCGATGCCAGCCTCAGCGGGCGCGATCTGCAGATGGCAGCGGCAGTCGCATCGCAGACCAACGATCCGGCCAACGGCAACAACAGTGCCAGCGCGTCCGTCGGCGTCAGGCTGACCGGCAATGCCAACATGTCGGTGTCGCTGCTCGGCGGCCCGGTGACCGATGACGGCATCACCGCAGTCGGCCCCGCGCGCGTCGATGGTCAGGTCGTCTTCGTGATCCCGGTCCGCAACATCGGCCCGGATTTCGCCATCGGCGCCCACCTGGAACTGACCGGCGACGTTCCGCTGGACAACACGGCACTGATCATTCCGAATGGCTGGAACTGCTCGCAGGACGCGACCACCGGCGGCTTCGAAATGATCTGCGATCTGAACCGTCCGCTGCAGAAGATCGGCGGCGAGTTCTTCGCACTCGGTATCGTCGTACCCAACCGTACCGGCAACCTGACCGTCGATGCCGCAGTGTCGAGCCTGACCGCAGATCCGGTCGCGGCAAACAACACTGCGCACCGTGCGTTCCCGATCGCCGGCGCCACGGTTGCCGGCCCGACCAGCGTCTCGCAGCCGGCCATCCCGGGCAGCAGCGATTCGAACGAAGATCAGGCCAGTGGCAACGCTGCCAGTGGTCCCGTCGCTCGTCCGGACGTGCAGCCGACCGGAGCACTGGGCGGCTGAACGACGATCAGCACGACATCACGGCGGCGCCCTCCAGCGCCGCCGCGAGAAATCAAAGAAGCGCGGCTCCGGCCGCGCTTCTTTTTTGTCCGGGACGAACACATCGCCATACGCCTTCGTCTGGTACAAGTCATGATGCGCTGCGCAACGAACGCGTCAGGCGCAACGGGTATGATCGCTGAACCCATGACAGAGACGACACCGGATGACCGTCGCCGCCCGATTCGAAATCGAATACCTGCAATACCTCGGCCCGGACGGCGCACTTGTCGCCGAGCCGCCCACCGCATTCGCTGACCCCGCCGTGTTGCTGCCGCTGTTCAAGCAGATGCTGTTCGTCCGCACCTTCGACAGCAAGGCCATCGCCCTGCAGCGCACCGGCAAGCTCGGCACCTACGCCGCCTGCCTCGGCCATGAAGCCACCCACATCGGCATCGGCGCATCCATGCGCCCGGAAGACGTGTTCGCACCGAGTTATCGCGAATACGGCGCGCAGTTCATGCGTGGCGTGCGTCCGCGCGAGGTGCTGCTCTACTGGGGCGGTGACGAACGCGGCAACGACTTCGCCGGCCCGAAGCACGATTTCTCGTGGTGCGTCCCGATCTCCACCCAATGCCTGCACGCCGCTGGCGCCGCGCTCGCGTTCAAGCTGCGCAAGGAACCACGCGTGGCGGTGACGACCTGCGGCGATGGCGGCAGCTCCAAGACCGACACCTACGCCGCAATCAATTCCGCAGGCGCATACGCCCTGCCCTTCGTGCAATGCATCATCAACAACGGCTGGGCCATTTCGGTGCCGCGCGCAGCGCAGACCGGCGCACCGACGCTGGCGCAGAAAGGACTCGCCGGCGGTCTGCACTGCCTGCAGGTGGACGGCAACGACATCATCGCGGTGATGGAAGGCATGCGTCGTGCGCTTGACCGCGCGCGCAGCGGCGGTGGGGGCAGCGTCATCGAATTCTTGACCTACCGTCTGCACGACCACACCACCGCCGACGACGCGCGCCGTTATCGAGACGAAGCGGAAGTGAAAGCGGCATGGGCGCGCGAACCGATCTCGCGCCTGCGCACCTATCTCACCAAGGCCGGACTCTGGGACGAAGCGCAAGAGAGTGCCTGGGCCGACGAATGCACCAAGATGATCGACATCGAAATCAACGCCTATCTGGAAACACCCGTGCAGCCAGCCAGCGCGATGTTCGACTATCTCTATGACGAATTGCCGGCGGATTACGCCGCACAGCGGGCCGAAGTGGTCGCTGCGGAGGGCCGCAAACATGGCTGACGGCGCACCGATTACCTTGATCGAAGCGATCACCCAGGCGCTCGCCTGGGAGATGCGCGCGGACGAACGCGTGCTCGTGCTCGGCGAAGACGTCGGCGTGAACGGCGGCGTGTTCCGCGCCACCGCCGGCCTGCAGAAGATCTTCGGGCCGGAACGCGTGCTCGACACACCACTGGACGAAACCACCATCGCCGGCCTGACCGTCGGCATGGCCGCGCAGGGCATGCGCCCGGTCGCGGAAGCGCAGTTCGACGGCTTCGTGTACCCGATGCTCGACCACATCATCTGCCACGCCGTGCGCATGCGGTATCGCACCCGTGGGCGCCTCACCTGTCCGATGGTGCTGCGCGTGCCGTGGGGCGGCGGCATCCGCGCGCCGGAGCACCACAGCGAAGCCAACGAAGCGATGTTCACCAACGTGCCCGGCCTTCGCGTGGTGATGCCCTCCTCGCCGCAGCGCGCGTACGGCCTGCTGCTCGCCGCGATGCGCGACGAGGATCCGGTGATCTACATGGAACCCAAGCGGATCTATCGCCAGTACAAGGAACTTGTGCCAGACGACGGCGAAGCGCTGCCGCTGGACGTGTGCTACGTGTTGCGCGACGGCAGCGATGTCACCCTGGTGACTTGGGGCGCGCAGGTGAAGGAATGTCTCGAAGCTGCGGATGCGTTGGCGAAAGACGGCATCAGCGCCGAAGTGATCGACGTCGCCACGCTCAAGCCACTCGACTTCCCGACGATTGCCGAATCAGTGTGCAAGACCGGCCGCTGCGTGATCGTGCATGAAGCGCCGAGGACCGCCGGTTTCGGCGCCGAGATCGCCGCACGCCTCGCCGAGGAATCGATGTACGACCTCGTCGCCCCGGTTCAGCGCGTCACCGGCTACGACACGCATATCCCGCTGTTCCGCCTCGAAATGAAGTATCTACCGAGTGTGGAGAAAATCGTGGCTGCAGCGAAACGTACCTTGGCGGCGAGCTGATTCGATGACGCCGGATGCGATCAACTTCGCCGGAAAACTCGCGTTGTTCGGCGAACACTGGTCGCCGCGCGTCGTCGCGGAAATGAATGACTACCAGTTCAAACTCGCCAAGCTGCAAGGCGAGTTCGTCTGGCATTCACATGCGGAGACCGACGAAACCTTCATCGTCATGCACGGCACGTTGCACATGCAGTTCCGCGAACGCGATGTCTTACTGGGCGCAGGCGAAATGATCGTGGTCCCGCGTGGCGTCGAACACTGCCCGCGCGCCGACGATGAATGCCACGTGCTGCTGATCGAACCACGCGGCGTGGTCAACACCGGCGATGCCGGCGGTGAGCGCACTGCGAAAAACAATCGATGGATATGAATCATCTCGTCTGACAAATCACCTCACCGAGATACCGCAATGGTGGGCTCAGGCCCACCCTACGACACCGAAGGAACTGCTTCATGAGCCAGACCAAAACCTTCATCCTTCCCGATCTCGGCGAAGGCCTGCCCGACGCGACCATCGTCGAATGGTTCGTGAAGCCGGGCGACGTCATCAAGCTCGACGCGCCGCTTGTGTCGATGGAAACCGCAAAAGCGGTGGTCGAAGTGCCATCGCCGGTCTCGGGTAAAGTGCTGAAACTTGCGGGAGACGCGGGTGACATCGTTATCACCGGCACCCTGCTGGCAGAGTTCGAAGTCGACCCTTCGATGCCACAGCGCGCCGAAGGGCAAGACACCGGGCATCATCACGCCCCGCCGCCATCCTCCTCTGCAGGAGCGGCGCAAGCCGCGACTCCAACCGCCGCAGAGCCTACAGCAGCACAGACGCGCGACGATGCCGGCACGGTGGTCGGCGCGATGCAAAGCTCGGACGCGGTGCGCAGCGAAGCCGCCGTCGCAGTCGGCG
>JBGSID010000256.1:0-4643 GCA_041751895.1 Lysobacteraceae bacterium
CGTGCTGGCCGCGCAGCGCCGAGCCGACCGGATCACGGTCGAACTGGCGGCCGGCGATCGCGCAAGGCCCTTCGAATGGGACATGATCGACGTCAGGGACGCCGTGCCACCGGCGATGGGCGACGACGTGGTGCTGCGTCCGACGCGCTTGCTGTTCTATCCGCGCCAAGCCTGACGCCACGCGATGTGACCCGTTGCAGCACGGAGCGTCACTTCACCACCAGCGGGAGCGTCGCGATGACATCGCCCGCGCCGAAATCGTGCGCGGCCATGACCCGGTAGCGTCCCGGGGCGGGCAAGGTGGTCACCGCGAGGTAGACGTGATCGTCCAGGTTCAACAGGATGCCGTTGGCGTTGCGCAGCCCCGCTCGCGCCCTGGTGAGGATCACCGTTCTGCCGGAGGCATCCTCGATCCACAGACGAATGCCGGGGATGCCGGACATCGCTTCGCCATTGTCGGTCGCCAGCACTTCGATCACTGTGCGCTCGCCGGCATTGGTCGGGAGTGGAGAGATGGGCAGCAGCAGTTCATATCGAGGGCGAATGGAGTAGGCGCCGAGGATGGTGCCGCGCTTCGTCGACGCCGGGATGAATCTGATCCGCCACGTGCCTGCGGCAGCATTGCGGATTTCCTGCAGCTGATACACCGCGCCCAATTCGGGATGCGCCGCCTGTGCGGCTGGCAGGCGTTCAAGGGCTTTGCCGGTGCCGCTCTGGACAACGTCGCCTGACGGTGACAGCACCTCCATCCGCGCAAGTGGCACCGTGGATCTCAGTGTCGAGAATACGATTCGCCTTGGGCCCGTAGTCCTGACCTCGATCCTCGCTTCATTGGGCTTTCCGTCTACCGTCAGTTGGATGGCATGGGGTGGCAATTGTGCGTGGGCGTTACTCGACGCAAGCAGGCAGACGATGGATGCCGTGCACATCGCGAGGATGGCGTACGTCGATCGTCGGAAGCCGAGAAGCAGGGGCGCAACGAGGACGGACGGACGACAGGAAGGCGGCAGAGTCTCTGCAGGCAAGAGGATGTCTTTCATGGTGTCCTCCATGGTGCTGTCCTCGATAGGGTCAGATTCAACTGCAGATGGATTGAGATGATGGTTGGCGTGTGTGTTGCATTCACATTTTCAGCCTCGGCCGGGCGTCGACATGCGTTGTCCGCTGCGCCATTCGCGTTCGTCGGTTTCCAATCCGGAACGGTCCAGCCAATCGAGGATCGAACGGACGGTCACGACCGGGTAGTCGCCGCCAAGACGGGTGGCGATGGAGTGATCGGTGAAGACCAGATTCGCGGAAAACAACCCGCCCATGATCCGCTTCGTATAAGGGATATGGATGATGTCGGGGACGAAGCCGTTCGTGATCGCCAACTGGTAAGCGGATGCACGCGTACCGACATCTGTGTTAGGCGGAATCGCCGCGGCGATGTGCTCCAATACCCAGGCAGTGGAATTCTGATACTGCGAGCTGCCCGGTCGCGCGATGAGGTTGTAGTGCGGCGTGTACAGTCGATCGCCGGGGATGGCGAGCAGGTCGCGCGCCAGACGTTCAGCCAACGGCGGCGCCAACCAGGTGATGCGCGCGTCCTGGTTCACGAGATCATCCGAGAAGAAATTCACCAGACCCTGTGAATAAAGTCCCGAGCCGTCATTGCTGCAATCATTGAGCAGATGCACGACCGTCCAACGGCCGTCGGGATGGTCGCGCACCGCGAAGCCGGCATGGCTGTAGCGCAATCCGTGTCTGGAGAGATCCGCGCCGACGCGCGAAATCATCGCAACAGGTGCATTGGCTTCGTCCAATGCCGCGATGACGGTCAGCGCAGTCGCTGCGGCATCGGCGACATGCTCCGGCGCCATGGCGCGTGCTTCGCAGTCAGTGCCTGCATGGGCCTTGGGAGAGACGCATAACAGCAGCGTAGCCAGGGCGACCAGCATCAATACGATCAACGTGCTCGCGATCCGCGTGCTGCGCCGATGTTCGCAGCGCTCCGCAGACGCGCCGCTTCTGATGCCTTGCTTCACGACGTGATCTGGCGCGAGTGCACATGTGCGCGTGTGGTCTCATCGGCGATGAAACACAGCGCCTCGCCCGCAGCCATCAACAGCCAGCCGCCGCTCACTGCGACGACCTCAAGCGCCATGCCGCTGGCGATCGCCAACGACTTCACCGCTTCCACGCTGAGATAGACCACGAACGAGGCGCCGAGCCCCACCACGGAGACGGTGACCGCCACGACGGCGCCGCTGGCTGCGACGCCACTGACCACGAATTTCCCGCCTTCCGCCAGCGCGCCAACGACGGCGATCGGCACCTCCACCGAAGCCATCACGCTGGCCTCGGATTGGCGGAGGGACGCGTCGGATTGCGCGTCCGCCGGCGGCACCAGCAGACAGCCGAGCAGGATTACGGAGGTGACCAGACGACACATCGGGCGGGGCGTTGAGGTCTGCGACATCGGGCATGCTCGGTTCGACGATGGGTCGAAGAGACACCACCGTCAGCCGCCCTTGCAATCGGCGTCGACCAAGTGTAGATAACGGGGCTCGCTGGTATCGGAAAACAATACCCATGGCTGTGTCCGTTGAACTGATCGACGCCCTCAAACGCCTGCTGCGTGGCCAAGGGCTGACGTATCGCGAACTGGCCGTGCGGCTCAAGATGAGCGAGGCGGCGGTGAAGCGCATGTTCTCGCTGCGCGCCATGAGTCTGCAGCGGCTGGAGCAGATCTGCGATGTGCTGGATGTCGGTTTGTCCGAACTTGCCGCAGAGTCGACGCGCGGCCGCGAGAGCATGGCCGAGCTTAGCGAAGCACAGGAGCGTGCGCTGGTATCGGAGCCCGCATTGTTGCTGGCGCTGTTCCTCAGTCTCAATCGTTGGCGGCAGCAGGATGTGCTGACGCAGTTTTCGTTCACCGAGCCGCAGTGGATTTCATTGCTGGTGAAGCTCGACCGCCTCGGCATCATCGAGTTGATGCCCGGCAACCGCGCTCGTGCGTTGACCGCCCGCAACTTCCGCTGGCGTCGCGACGGGCCGATGGAACGCTATTTCCGCGAACACTTGCTGAGCGATTATTTTGCCGACGCTTTCGACGGCGAGCAGGATGGGCTGTTCCTGCTCAGCGGCAGCCTCAGCATCGATGGCGTACGGCAGATGCGTCAGCGCTTGGAGGAAGTCGTTCGCGAATTCGACGCGCTACTGATCCGCGACGCGACGCTGTCGGTGAAAGAACGGATCGGCGTCAGTCTGGTGCTTGCGCAGAAACCGTGGCTGCTGCAGTTGTTCCAACAGCACCGGAAAGCCTTGGAGAAGGCGTGACCGGTGCCGATGGGCGCGTCCGATGGCTCAACTCCGTTCGAGATGCGCGCACCAGTCGTCGAGCGAGCCTGATGCCCAGTCGCGGCACATTTCGTCGAGCGTGAAACTGCCGAGCGTGCGATAGCTTTCGGTCTGCGATTCGTCGAACCACTGGTCGCCGGTGCTCTGGTGCGGGAATGCTGGATTGGCGGTGGCGTAGCTGAGGACATCCGGCGGTTCGTTGCCCATCAGCATCGGTTTCACGTAGACAAGACGACCATCCGCGACGCTGCCGTCCACCAGCGAGTACCGGATCGTGGCGGTCGCCCAGCGACGCTTTCTTTCGCGCAACAACTGCATGGGCATATCGTCGAAATCGATCGGGATCCGCTGGTCGATCCGGATCTTGCGCAGTGCGTTGCCGAGATCTTCGTAACCGAAGTCGGGGTCGCACCCCGAATCCAGCACCACGATCAGACGACAGCGCCGACGCACCATTTCGTAGAGCCCCAGATTTTCGAAGTGGCCGCCATCGGACAAATAGACGTATTCGCTCTGGTCCGAGGTTTGGCCGAGCGCCTCCTGCACCATCGAGCGTATGGCGGAGGTCGGCCCCGATTGTTTCCAGGTCTCGGCTCCAGGTGTGCCGGGGTTGCCCAGCCACGCGCCGAGTCTCGCGTTGAACAGGGTCATGATGAAACCGACGACCGGCGACGAGTGATAGCCCATGTTGGGGCTGGCGGCCGCGCCTGAGATCGCCACGGCGGTGCCCAGCGACATGCCGCCGCCGTATTCCGACGAAGGCCGGTAACCGACATCGGCACTGCCGCAGTGCAGCGGTGTCGCGGTGAACGACGCGGCTTTGCGCTGCTGCCAGGCAAGGCGCTTGCCTGCGACCAGATTGAGCGTGAGATTCACCACGTGGAACGGGCGCAGGCGGGTGTCGAGCGATGCGATCGGCAGGTCGTCGCTGTTACAGAAGCCGGTGAAGTGGCTGGCGTTCCGGTCAGAATTCGATGCGCCAAGGTAGGCGCGCACCAACCGGTCGCGATACATGCCGTGCAGCGAGAACGTGTTGATGTTCACCCAGCGCGCCATGAGCCAACTGATCGCCAGCAACAGTGCCGCAAGCGCCACGACCAGCATTGGCTCTGCGCGCGTCAGCATGCCGTCGTGGTCGGTCCAGTGGACCGGTTCGCCGAAGGGGCCGGCCAGTGTCTGCTGGGTGAGGGCATGCAGTGCCTGCAGGAACACGTTGGTACTGACCGACAACACGCCGGCGAGCAGCAGCAGGAACAGCGGCGGCGCGGCCGTCGCGGCGAGCGACAACAAGCGGGCGCGTG
>JBGSID010000257.1:0-4300 GCA_041751895.1 Lysobacteraceae bacterium
AGAACTACCGCTTCGACCTCGAACCGCTGGGCGGTCAGATGTCGAAGGAGGACCGCATTGAGCGGCTACAGCCGGATTTTGAGAATGGGCGTTGGTGGCTGCCGAAGGCGCTGCCGCGCACGCTCGCGGACGGCTCGCCGGTCGATGTGGTGGAACGCTTCGTCAATGCCGAGTACCTGACGTTCCCGGCGGGATTGCACGACGACATGCTCGATGCGGTGGCGCGTATCTACGACATTGGTGGAAAGTTCCCGAAGCCCCCGCAGGCGGTCACTCGTCGAGGTGGTGAAGGTGCGGCGACGGGGTTCGACTGGTGATCCGGTTCTGGATGTTTGCGAATGAATGTGCGGTCAAAAAATACAGAAGGCGACCAATACTGATCGCCCTCTGTAAGGATTACGATGTCACGACTTACCTGCCTAGGATTCAGCCGAAGCGAGATGGCGATGGGTGTCAGTGACAGAATTTTCGTTTGAGGTCTCGGCGAACGTCTTTCTCAGGAGGGATTGTGCAGGCGCGCTTGGCTTATGCTGTCCTTGTTCCCAGCTTTTGAGTACGCGCAGACTAATCCCTAAGTGCTGTGAAAATTGTGCCTGGGTGAAGTTCATTTTTTTCCGATATTCGATGATGTCTTTTGCGGATACTTGATCGAGCAGAGAGCAAACCACTGCATCTTTAACTGCGGAAAACGGGCTTTTCGGGCTCTTATAGCGAGCTTTTCTTCCGAAATTAAGCGCATACCTCGTCGTGTTAGCCATCCTTATGTCTCCTCACAGAGTGGTGACAATAATCTGCGCTCTCCCAGAATGGTTTTGGGAGAACGCAGGTCTACTGATCAGGCCTTCAAAAATTATGAGGCTAGAACAGTCAGCGGCCCTAGGATGGGCCGCTCGCGCACAGCGCTGTATGGCTGTGCTGCAGCGTTCCGACCGAACATGCGCCGGACGAAACGCATAAATAGCAGAAGAGGCAGTTCTGCGCTTTTGTTGAAAACCGCACAAAATTGAATCTTCTGATTGCTTCGCTATTTGAGCGAGTCTCGAATGAGATCGATCAAATCGTGAACAAATTCGGCGATACGATGAGTCGTGGATCTGATGGGATCTCGCAGGGCGTAAAGAATCAGAGGGGCAAATTTCTTTGCTTTCTGCAGACTAAATTGCGCATGATTCCAGCGTTCCCAATACACACTGGTAATGTGAAAGTGGTCGGCATTTTGAGTTGCTTTTATGATGAGTCGCCGTCTTCTGTTCGGGACACTTCGTGCCGTGACGCTTTTCTCGCCAATGGGCAGGATAGTGCTGAGCATTCCCAATAAAAGTAGAGTCTCCTCGCGGCCCAGTTGTTTAAGGAGCAGTCGAAGGTGGCGGTGTTGTCCACAATACGGTCTTTGACGGTTCATCTATGGAGTCTCCCATGTTAAAGATCACGATGGCTTCTACTCACCTACCTAAGAGCTACAAGAATGAAACATTAACAATTTCTAATGAAAGCACGTAAATCGATTGGATACCAGCCTGCGGTTTGATTCTTGCTAAGGGACAGTTACACCGGAGACCTGTCCGGATGATATAACAGAATTGATCAATAAATATTAACAAATAATAAATAGAAATATATACAATAAAAACAAATAGTTAAATAGATTCCTTGCCGGTGACAATCGAATACCCTCGAAGTGCGCGTGCCTTTTTAGAGGGCAGGGAAATTGCAGCTAATGAGTATTCCTTGTCGCAGGATCTTCGCCTGCGGACCCGCCTTGGCCAGTACGTCGAGGAGCAGTACCTCGACGCCAAGCGTCACAAGGAAAATTCGGTCTGGCGCAACGGTGCCAGCGTCCACGAAACCCTGATGCGTTGTCTGCGCATGCGCAACAACGAGTACGACCCGGAATTGGCCAGGTCGCTCGACGGGGTGGACGTGTATATGCCGCTAGCCAGCATGAAGGCGAGGGCGGCCGGCGCGTGGATTCGCGACACGCTCGCCAACGCCGAAGACAAGCCGTGGACATTGGAGCCCACGCCGCTGCCGGAGCTGTCGGCGAGCGGCAAGCTCGCCGCACGACAGGCCTTCTGGCTCGATCTACAGCGTCAGGGCGTGATGCTCTCGATGCTGCCGCCGGGCATGGCGGCCGAACGCATCAAGCAACTGGAGGACATCGCTGCTGAGATGGAGAGCGACACAGCCCGCGAGGCCTGTACGCGGATGGAGAAGCTGATTCACGACCAGTTGGAGGAGGGCGGTTGGCGCGAGGCGTTCGACGCGATGATCGACGATCTGACCGTCTTCCCCAACGCCGTCGTGAAGTCGCCCATCGTGCGACGCATGCCGCAGCCCAAGTGGGATGGCGAGCGGATTGTGATCCGCGAAGTAGCAAAGATCCGGGTCGAGCGCGTCTCGCCCTTCGACCTGTATCCCTCGCGCGACGCGACCGACCCGCAGAACGGCAACAGCCTGAGTGAGCGGATGCCGATGACCGGCAAGGCCATCGTCGACTGCAAGGCGCTGCCGCATTTCAGCCGCGAGGCGATTTCCACGCTGCTGACGCTGTATCCGAACGGGTACCGGGGCCAGACCGCGAACGAAACCGAGCGCCGCCAGTTGGAGGCGCAGGGCGGTAACGCCTGGGCCGGCGGCGATGGGCTGTTCGATGTGATCGACTTCTGGGGTCGCGTGCCCGGCGCGCTGCTGCTGGAGTGGGTCGCGCATGAGGGCAAGGAGCCGGACGCCGCGTTTCCCGAGCGCATCGACCCGGAGCAGTTCTACGAGGTGAACGTATGGCACTGCGCCGGCTTGGTGCTGCGCTGCCTGTTCAATCCGATGCCGACCGGCCAGCGGCCGTATTCGACCACCAGCTTCAATCGCTTGCCCGGATCGTTCTGGGGCGAGTCGGTGGTGATGCTGCTGCGCGACCTACAGCGGCAGGCCAACAGCGCCGCGCGCCGGTTGGTGCAGAACATGGCCTATGCCTCCGGCCCCATCGGCGAGATCAACCTCGACGCGCTGGATGAAACCGAGGACACGCCGAACGTGATCCGGCCGTACCGGGTGTACTACACGCGCGGCAACAACAAAGGCAAGGCGATCAACTTCGACAAGGTGCCGAGCGTCGCGGCCGAACTGCTGGCGGTGTTCCAGGCGTATTGGCGACTGGCCGACGAGGTCTGCGGCATTCCCGCCTACAGCTACGGTGGTGGCGCACCGACGCAGGGCGCGGGCGCGACCATGGGTGGGCTCTCGCTGCTGTACAACAGTGCGCTCAAGGGCATCAAGCAGGCCATCGGCAACCTCGACAAGTACCTCGTGGAGCCGGTGATCGAAGGCCTGTATCTGCTGAACATGCTGCTGTACCCCGACCAGAACGTGAAGGCCGATGCGACCGCCGTCGCCCGCGGTGCGAAGGGCATCATGGCCCGCGAGATGCGCCAAGCGCGCACGGTGGAGACCCTCCAGGCCTTGCAGCCGTTCGCGACTGGACCGATGCCGATCATTCCGCGCATCGGTGTGGTGAACCTGCTGCGCGAGTGGCTGAAGCTGCAGGGCTTTGAGCCCGACCTGATTTTCGGCAAGCAGCTGCCCGAAGACCTGTTGCAGCAGTTGGCTGCGCAGGGGGTGGCCGGTCCGGCGGGCGCCCCGATGCCAGGCGATCCCGCCGGGATGGGCGCGACGCCTGTGGCATCGACCCCCGGCACCACGATGCCCGCGCTGGACGGCCGACAGGCCCCTGTCGTGACCGCGCTGCGCAACGACCGACTCTGACCAAGGAACCCAACGCATGAAGATGGACGGCGACGACATCGTGCCGGGCGATGCCGTGTTCGACATCGTGTACGGCCCAGGCGTAGTGCATCGCGTCGATACGACGCAGGGTGTGTTCTATGTCCGCTACGGCCAGTATGCCGCCGGCTATTTGCCCAGCGGCGTCAACGATCGATCGCGTCGCCGCACGCTCTACTGGCACGACCCGGTGGTGTTCCTGCCGGCGAAGAATGCGCGTGTATGGGCGCTGATGCTGCGCAGTTTCCGCGCGCTGTGGGCGGTGCTGGTGGCTTCGCCGCTGCTCGAAGTGCTGCCGCCACCGCCTGGCGGATCGACGCCGGGTACAACGGAGGCCGGCGATGGCCCGTAACGGCTTTCTGTACTACGGCGCGTGGCCGGCAGTGGCCGACGAGGTGCCGAACGTCGAAGTGACCCACCGCTGGGTGTTGTTGCGCTTCGCCGGCAGCGGCTGCGCGGAGCTGCAGTTCCTGATCCATCCGCGCATCAAGGACGCCTCGCAAGCCTGCTGCGCGCCGCCGAG
>JBGSID010000258.1:0-13224 GCA_041751895.1 Lysobacteraceae bacterium
CACTGGCCGGTGTCGGCGTCGCGCGCCGGAACGCCGGGCGGGGTCGAACCGCCATGGGTATCGTCGCCCCAGCACAGCGGTTGTCCGTCGGCGCGCACCGTACAGGTGTGATCCGCGTTCGCCGACATGCTCTGCGCCTGATGGATCGGCACGTTGCGCTGTGCTGCGGCGTTGTCGCCCCAGCAACCGACGCCACGATTGCCGCGCACGGTACAGGTATGGGCACGACCGGCTGCGATCGCAGCCGGCGCCATGCGCAGACCCGGGCTCTTTCTCGACAGCGTCTGCGCGCCCCAGCAGCGCATCTGGTCGTTGTCGTAGGTGCAGGTCATGTCACCGGACGCGGCAAGTTTGTAGTAGCCCATGCCGGCAGGCGCCAGCAGCTGTCCTTGACTGTTGTCGCCCCAGCACTCGATCGAGAGTCCGGTAGTGTTGCGGATACCGCAGGCATGCCGTGCGCCGACGACGATATTGTTGAGCGGTCCGGCAGGCGGCTGCAGCAGCGCGGCATCGGTGCCCCAGCAATATTGGCGGGTCGTGCCGGCGTTGCCACAGATATTGCCGCCGTAAGCGCTGATCTCGTAGAAATACTCGTTGGGAGGAACGTTCGTCACCGCAGCGCCCTGGCCCCAGCAGATCGTGCGGCCATCGGCATAGCGCAAACCGCAGCTGAAACGGTCGCCGCTGACGATATTCGTATAAACGCCATCAATCGGCGTGGACTGGCCGAAGCTGTCGTCGCCCCAGCACACCGGCGTGCCGTCCACGCGCAGCGCGCAGACATGCGTGTCACCCACGCTGATCTTGCGGAACTGTTCGTCAGGTGGCGTCCCCAACGATTGGCCCCAGCATTGGGCACGGCCGTCGAGGGTCAGGCCGCAGGCAGCGACGTCACCGAAACTCAGGTCCTTGTAACGACGCACAGGTGGGGTGAGCGCCGTGGTTGCGCCGACGCAGGCGATGTCGCCCTCGTAGACCAGACCACAGCCTTGATCGGAACCGGCGAACACGGCACTGAAACCATAGTTCGGCGCATTGAGCTCACCCTGGGCATTCACACCCCAGCATTGAACCGCGCCTTCCTCGTCGCGTGCGCAGCTATGCAGACGTCCGACGGTGATCGCAGTGAACTTGCCGGCCGGCGCATCAAGCTGCCCGGAAGGATTCGCGCCCCAACAGGCAATGCTGCCGTTCTCCTGGACACCACAGCTGTGCTGGTATCCCGACGCGACCGCGATGAAATTCGGCTCGGTTGGCGCATCGGACTGGCCCTGCGCATTCGAACCCCAGCATTGGATCTTGCCGTCGCTGCGCAGCGCGCAGGCATGGCTGTTGCCCAGACTCACCGCGAGATAGCGCCCGGCCGGGACCGCGCCCAGACTGGACACGCCCGCCGCTTGCCAACACTGCAGCCCACCGTCACTGAGGATCGCGCACGCGCGACCGCTGCCGGAGATGCTGACCGTAAGGAAACGACCTGTGGTTGGCGCGGTATCCGCCAGCGCCCCGCCCCAGCAGCGCAGCTGACCATCGGTACGGATGGCGCAGTTTTCGGCGTTGCCGGCACTCAGGGCGACATAGGCACCCGCCGGCGGTGGAATCGCGATGGAGCCGGGATTGCCCCAGCACACCGCGAGACCGGTGGCACGTAGCGCGCAGGCGTGATCGACACCGACGCTGGCCGCGATGAATTTGCCGGTCGGTGGCTGATAGTCGCCGTAGTTGGCGCCGCCCCAGCAGGTCAGGGTGTTGTCCTCGCGCAACGCACAGCTGCGGCTTTCACCGGCATCCAGCGTCTGAGCCGGTGCTTGCGTCATCGCCCGATCTGCGGCGCACACCAGCTGCGGCATGACCCATGTCATCAACCCGGCGAATATCAGCATTCTCAACCTGACACGCTGTCGACCGTCTTTTGTTCCTTTCATCGCAATCCCCTGTCATGCGTTCTTTGATCGATACGTTCTGTTCGGTGTGCATACCGCCATCCGCAGCGCGGTCGACGGTTGCATGCCTGTTCTGTTATCGCTTCCGTGGCTTCACACCGCGCTGGATCCTGCCGCGCGGCTTGATCGGCTGCACTGCTCGCGACTGCGAAGCCGGCGCTGCACGTGCGGCCGGTGCCGCTTGCTGCACAGGCTGCCCGGGCCCACCGGTACGGCGGATCTTCGGCACGATCCGGATCATCGCGCTGTGGGTCACGCCATCATTCAGCACCACATCCAGCCGCACGCAACTGATCGGGTTGGTCGCATTGATCCACCAGTTGCGGCGGTAGCGGCCATCGCCGAAGTTCTCGAACGTATTGGTCTCACCGGCCGGCGGTGTCGGCAACGGGATACCCGTGTTCGGGCAAGACACCGGGGTCACGACCGTCTGCGTCAGGGTTGCATCGGTGATCGCCACGCCGTTGGCATCACGCACCCGCCACTCGAACGGTACCGAACGCGGCGCTTCGACCAGATAGAGCTGGCCCGGATTGCTCAGCGGCGCCGACAGCGGCACGACGTCGTAGATCACCTGATAGATCGCTGAGCGACTGGCGGTGTTGCCGGCACGATCGGTTGCAGTGCAGGTCACCGTGCGCGTGCCCAGCGTTGCGGTGTTGATCGCACCGCAATTCTGGCTGGCGATGCCCGACAGTGCATCGGTCGCGTTGAGGTTGAAGTTGTGCGTCGCGTTGAGCAGCAACTGCGCAGGCGGCATGGTGACATTCAACACCGGCGCGGTCTTGTCGATGCTGACCGTCAACGCATTGCTCGGTAGGCTGACGTTACCAGCCTGGTCGCTGGTGGTCAGTGCGAGTGAGGTATAGGTGCCTTCCTGGTCGTACAACTGCTGCGCGGGGCAACGACCGGCGGCAATGCCGGACAGGCTGTCGCTGCAGTTGTAGATCACAGAGACATTGGTTTTGTACCAGCCGAAGGCACTTGCGACGGCGCCGGTGAAGGTTGCGCTGATCGTCGGCGCGGTCTTGTCGAGCAAGAACGCCATTCCACCGGTGAACGCGCCGTTGCCGGCGATGTCGTACACCAGTTCGCCCGGATTGTTCGAGCCTTCGGTACTGACAATCGCCTGCGGCGTGCACGGCGCGGCCAAGCCGGACAACGCATCGGCACAGGTGAAGTTCACGACGATGTCGTTGCGATACCAACCTGCGGCATTCGGCTGCGAGGTGGGCGTTTCGGTCGTGGTCGGCGGGGTCTTGTCGAGCTTGATCGTCACCACATTCGATGTCGCGGCATTGCCGGCCATGTCGCGCACCGTTTGTGCCGTGCTCGATACTGTGGTGCCTTCCTGGCTGAGCACCTGGTTCGACGGGCATGCGGCCGCCAGCCCGGAGGTGAGGTCGGAGCAGGCGAAGGCGACGGTGACATCGTTCCGGTACCAGCCCGCTGCATTCGCCGATGTGGTCGCCGCCGCCGAAACGGCAGGTGCAACGGTGTCGCGCTTGATCAACAGCGCGGCAGTCCCCTGACCCCCTTGACTGACCACGCTGCAGAACAGATAGCCGAGGGCGGTGTCGGTGGTGAAGCTCCTGTCGCCACAGCCGGGATCGACGTAGGAGATCGGCGTCTGCAGATCGGTGTAACTCCAGCTGACGTGCACGTCGCTGCGGTACCAGCCATTGTCGCCGGTCGTGCCGGTGATGTTCGGCACGATCACCGGCGGCGAGGTGTCCTTGAGGATCGTCCATCGGAAGGTGGCCGGGGTCGGATCGACGTTGCCGGCAACGTCCTTCGCGCGCACGTGCAGGACATACTCACCGGGTTTGCCGAGCACCTGATCAGAGGGGATCACGTAGGGCGACGCGCAGTCGTTCCAGAAGTACGGCAAGTCCAGCGTATCGGTGCGATTGCACTCGTAACCGGCGAAACCAGACAGATCGCTGCCGACGGTCTCGAACGCGAACCGTTGGTCGGTGGCGCCGTAGTTGTCCGATGCTGGTGGCGTTTCGGTGAACAGCGTCTCCGGCGGCGTGGCATCGCGACGCAGGTCGATGGTGCGCGAGGTGGTGCCGCTGATGTTGGTGGCCTCGCAGACGAGCGTGAGCTGCGGAGTGTCCTGGTCCACGGTGACGGGTTCGCAACCGCTGCTGCTGGTGATGGAATCCAGCGGCGTGATCCGCCAACTGACATGGATATCGCTGGTGTACCAGCCGCTGAAGCCCAGGCCCTGACCATCCACCACCGCTTCGATCTCAGGCTGCTGCGGCAGAATCGTCAAGGCGACTTCGCGGGAGGCGAAGAAACCGTTCTCATCGACGGCCTCGATCGTGAGCGGATAAATACCCGGGTCGTACTGCGGCACACCGCGGATCTGGCCGTACTCGTTGATATCAAGGTTATAAGGAAGATCACCGGCCACGATCCTGAATTTCGGCGCGCGCGGAACGTAGCCACCGGTGCCCATCATGCTGAAATCGATCTGCGCGGGCAGTCCATTCGTCAACAGCGGCAACACCGCCGGACCGATCGACACCTGCGGCGCCTGGCCGTCGGTATTCGCACCCCAGCACACACGAGCGCCATCGTCACGCACCGCACAACTGTGGGCGAATCCGGCCGTGATCGCGGTGAAATAACCGTCTTCCGGCGGCGTCGCCTGACCGCTGTCGTTACGGCCCCAGCAAGCGAGGCTGCCATTGCCGATGATCGCGCAATTGTGGAACGCGCCCGCAGCCAGCGCGCGATACGTCGCGCCCGGAAGATCCGGCACCGTGGTCTGCCCTTCCGTACCCAGGCCCCAGCACTGTACGACTCCGTTTTCGGCGATCGCACAACTGTGGCGCTCACCGACATCGACCTCGCGAAACAAGCCGGCCGGCGCTGAGGTCTGGCCGTCGGCGCTGTAGCCCCAGCATGCCAGCGTGCCGTCGTCGCGGATGCCACAGCTGTGATTGAGCCCGGTCACGACACTGCGGAAGCTGCCGGTCGGCGGCGTGCTCTGACCGTTCGCGTTCCACCCCCAGCAGCCGAGTGCTCCGTTGCCACCGACGGCGCAGCCGTTGAACTGGCCGACGTCGAATGCGCGCACCGGACCGGAAACAGGCGTGGATCCAGCATGCGTGTCGTCGCCCCAGCACAACAACGTGCCGTCGGCGCGCAGGGTGCAGCTGTGGTCGGTATTGGCAGAGATGGTCTGCGCGAGATGATTCGGGACATCGGCCTGCCCTGCGGCGTTGTCGCCCCAGCAACCGACACCGCGATTGCCGCGCACCGTGCACGTATGCACATCACCGGCCGCAATCGCGCCGGCAAGCATGCGCACGCCAGGACTCTTCCGCGACAGCGTCTGCGCGCCCCAGCAGCGCATCCATGCGATATCGGCTGCACAGGTCAGATCGCCGAAAGCGGAAATACGGAAATAGCCGGTTCCAGCCGGCGCCTGCAGTTGGCCGTCCGAATCGTCGCCCCAGCACTGCAGGACGTCCTGTTGGTTCAGCGCGATCGCGCAGACATGGCGACCACCCACGGCAACAGCGCTGAAGGTGTTGTTGGGCGGCGCCAGCGCAGCGGCGTCCTCGCCCCAGCAGTGAAGAAAACCGCTGTTGTCGAGTACACAGGCATTGCCGCCATGCACGCTGAGCCCTGTGAACAAGCCCTGCGGCGCATCGTCCACGCCGGGACCCTGGCCCCAGCAGACCAGTCCGCTGTAGCCGCTCATGCCACAGCTGAAACGGTCGCCGCTGGCGATGGCATCGTATTCGCCCTGCACCGGACTCGCCTGCCCAAAGCTGTTGTCACCCACACAGACCGGTGTGCCGTCCGGACGCAGTGCGCAGACATGGTTGCTGCCGACGCTGATGGCCTTGAATGGTTCGTCCGGCAACGTCCCGAGCACGGCACCCCAGCATGTCGCCCTGCCGTCGAACGTCAATCCGCAGGCCGAGGTCTCGCCGAAACTCAGCGCGTTGTAACGCCGGACCGGTGGCGTCAGCGCCGAAGCAGCGCCAACACAACCGATATTGCCTTCGTAGACCAGACCGCACGCCTGATCGGGGCCAACCGCCAAGGTCTGGAAATTGTAGGTCGGCGTGTTCAGTTCGCCTTTGCTGTTGGTGCCGCCCCAACAGTGCACAGAACCTTCTTCATCCCGCGCGCAGGTGTGCAGGCGTCCGGCGGTGATCTCGGTGTATTTGCCTGCCGGCGCATCGAGCTGCCCGGAAGGCGTCGCCCCCCAGCAGGCGATGCTGCCATCGTCCTTGATGCCGCAGGCATGCTGATGTCCCGACGTGATCGCAACGAAATCCGGTGTGGCCGGCGCATTGCTCTGACCCTGCGCATTGGAGCCCCAACACTGGACTTTGCCATCGCTGCGCAGCGCGCAGGCATGGCTGGTGCCCAGACTCAACGCGAGGTAGCGCCCGACCGGCACGGCTCCCAGACTGGAGACACCCGCCGCTTGCCAGCACTGCAGCGTACCGTCGCTCCGGATCGCACACCCGCGTCCACCCGAAATGCTCACGGTCAGGAAGCTGCCGGTCGTCGGCGCCGCTTCCGCCACCGCCCCACCCCAGCAGCGCAGTTGGCCATCACTGCGCACTGCGCAGCTTTCGGCGTTACCGGCACTCAGGGCGACATAAGACCCGACCGGCGGCGCTGTCGCGATCGAACCGGGGCTCCCCCAGCACACTGCCTGTCCATTGCCCCGCAGGGCACAGCCGTGGTCGACGCCCACACTGACCGCAGTGAATTGCCCCTGTGGCGGCCTGTTCTGGGTGTAGGCGTTCTCACCCCAACAAGTCAGCGCACCGCTCTTGAACACACCATCCTGGGTCGCACCTTCCAACAGGCCGCAGGTCATGTAGTCGCCGGCATCCAGCGTCGAGCCCACCCTCTGGCCTGCGGGCGATACCTGCGCAGAAGCTACGGCCGGCAACACGAGCCCACAAACCAGCACGAGCGACCACATCCGCAGGCGCAGGCGCAGAGAATCCAATCGCAACACTTTCATCACGAACCCCTGTCGTCCCAGCCGTATCCGAATATCGATGAGGCATCAAATGGAACGACCTGCACGATCGCCCCCGAATCACTCCGTTGTCCTATTCGCGCAAGCGTCCGATCACCGCCCGCTTGCCGGCCCCCCGGCCGAATCCCCGCCGGATTTTATCCGGCAAAGATGCCAATTGCGATGACATGAGCATTGGAGACCAGGCCATGCAAAATCCCTCTGGATTCCTCATGCAGCATAGACACTCCATATCGCCACGCTGCTCGAGAAGCCGTGCACCAGGATCAACGGCCAGAGGTTGCGGCCGAACAGCGGGTATGCCCGCCGCAGATCAACGCGAACATCGCCGCGTGCGTCGAAGCCCACACGCGTCGTCATCGTTTCGCACTCGCGACGCGACGCGACGCGGACTCATGCTCGACGCATGGCCCCGCCGAAGCAAGCAGCAAAGGTCAGGGCGACGCTGTGCGTGTCTTGGCGGAATCGTCCTCGTGCTTACCCAGCAGGAAGCGCAGCGGAATATCCACACGCGCCCGCCATGCCGCTTCGTTGTGCTCGGCGCCTTCGAAACAGCGGGTCATCACGTTCTTGCCTTCGATGTAACCGCCCTCGCGGAACGCCGCATCCATGCGCGCCTGAAAAGGCGGATACAGCGCATCGAGCGTCGCGGTGCCGTGATCGAAATACAGCCGGTGCGTGTTTGGATCGGGCAGGTGCGCAGCAAGCCAGTCGACCACGCAACCATCGCAGGCCGGCCAGTGCGTGGATACCGCACCGACGCCGCCGAAGACTTCGGGATACTGAGCTGACGCATACAGCGAAATCAGGCCGCCCATGCTGGACCCCATGATCAGGGTGTCGTCACGGTCCGGCAAGGTGCGGTACTGCGTGTCGATGAAGGGTTTGAGTTCCTCGACCAGAAACCGCAGGTACTCGTCCGACCGCAGGTCTTCGACGCGCCCGATGGCGCGGCCTTCGATGCCGCTGCCGACCGTTCCGGTATGCACTGGTGCCTTCGGCATGTATTCGGCAAAACGCAGCGGCGTATTCCACGCGCCGACCACGATCGCTTCGCGGATCTCGCCGGCCTCGATCAGCCGCGTCATCGCGCCGTCGATGTCCCAATCCACGCCGATATAGCCCAGCGACGGGTCGAACAGATTCTGGCCGTCGTGCATGTACAGCACCGGATAGCGTTTGTCCGGATCCTTGCCGTAACCGGGCGGCAACCAGACATCGACATCACGCGCGCCGACATACCGCGACGGCATGCGCTGCCAACTTTCGGTGCTGCCGGTCGCGTTCAACGGCGGCGCATGGACGGCATACGCCCAGCGCAGGAACTGCGGCAGCATCGCCGCCCATGAGGCTTGTTCATGCTTGCCACCCGCGAGCACGAACAGCGAGGCATCGGCGCGCGTGGCTTTCGCCGCATGATCGGGATTCACCGAGTGTCCAAGCTGGCGCAGGCCTTTCGCACGCGGCTCGGCTTGACCGGCGACCTGCCAACCATCGATCAGATCACGCGTATCGTCGAGCACGTCGATGACACCGTCGCCATCGCGATCGTCGGTTTCCTCCGCGTCGCCAACCGCAAAGAAGAACCGGCTGCCAGCGTGATACGCGCCGGTCGCGATCATCTGCTGTGCGAATCGGCTGGTCTGAATTTCCGCAATCTCGTCCGGCCTCGGCGACAGCCACAGCGACGGCGAGAACGCGCCGACGCTGGCGAAGACTTCCGGATACTGCCAGCCGAGATTCAGCGCATTCGCAGCGCCGAGCGACCAGCCGAGGATCGCGCGTGCGTCCGCTGATGCCCGGGTGCGGTACTTCGCATCGATGATCGGGACCAGCCGCGTCGCGACCCACTCCGAATACGCATGGGCCTGGCGACCGACCGCACCGACACGCAGCGGTGACAGCAGACTGCGCTGCGCCGCACGATCCGAGAACCCATACGCGCCCATGCGGTCTTTCGGCATATCGATGGCGACCGCGATCAATGGCCGGATCACGCCGCGATCGATCAGATCGTTCAAGGTTCCTTGCAATGCCACCGCTTCGGCATCCTGACCGTCGTTGATGTACAGCACCGGATAACCGATCGGCGACTGCGGATCGTATCCATTGGGCAGCAGCACGCGTACGCGCAGTCCGTCGGGCGCAAGCTCGGGCACCGGAATCGTCAGCGTATTGATGCTGACGTGATCGTTGCGCGGCGCGGCGTTCTGCGCACGCAATACCGGCGATATAAATAGCGACAGCAACATGCACATCACGACAGCCGAGAAACAGACTTTGGAAGTCATCTCGAATACTCCTTTCGCGAACCGGTCATGCCGGCGACAGATTGCGGCGACAGGTGAAAAAACCGTTGAGGCTCAGCCGTCCCACCCGTGGGTCTGGCGACAGCAGTTCCGGATGCGCAATCTCGCCGCTGTGGAAAAGCGTGCCCTCATAGAAAATGATCCGGTTGTAGCGCGCCGGCACCGACGCGAGTTTCTCGAACCACGGGTTCGATGCGGTCATGTAGCCGGTGTCGATGCCGTACCGCTCGCGAAACGTCGCGGCATCCAGATCGGCGACGTCCGCGATCATCGGCATGAGCGTCTCGGGCGGATGCTTCGGGCCGTAGAAACCGGTGCCACCCAATCGCTCGTCATGAAACAGATACAGTACGGAGGCAATGATTTTCTGACGCGCTTCGACAGCGAAACGATCGATGTGGCATATCGACTGGATCGGCGCGAGCTGTGCTTCCGGCGTCGCTGTGATCGCGAGCCGGCTGTACATCCGCTCGGTCCGTCGTACATCGAATAGGCGACGCACATGCGCCGTGAAGAACGCGTCCAGCTGCGCCGAAAACCCGTCCGGCATCCGCAGTTCGGGACCGGGATAGGCGTTGTGGCCACTCTGCACGAAATCGCCGACATGGCTGGCGGCATACTCAACCATCGCATCCGGATCGAGCAGGGCATCGTCGATGACATGGCACTGATGACGCCCGTGGATCGGCACGGTGCGGATGCGCGGCGAAGGGTTGAACATGATCGTCGTCCGATGCCGTCAGCGCTTCAATGAAAACCGGATCGCCTGACCGCCGCCCGCGCCAAGACGCAGCGTCAACACGTCGGCACTGGTGACGTCGCGCGATTCGCGTGCGAACGCGAACGGTTTGTCCTTGTAATCCGCACCGTCGCCATCGCGATGGATCTCGGCGACATACGTGCGGCCCGGCGTCAGGAACGACAGCGGCACGCTGAGCGCACGGCCGTGTTCGTCGGTAATACTGCCGAGATACCAGGTCTCGCTGTTGCGATCCTTGCGCGCAATGCTGACGTAATCGCCGATCTCGCCGTTGAGCACATGCGTTTCCGACCAGTCTGTCGGCACATCTTCGATGAACTTGAATGCGTCCATGTGCTTTTCATAATTTTCCGGCAGATCGGCGGCCATCTGGATCGGGCTGTACAGCACCACGTAAAGCGCGAGCTGGCGGGCGAGCGTGCTCTGCAGCTTCTGGCCGCGTCCCTGCAGGCTGAGGATGCCCGGCGTATAGTCCATCGGCCCCGACAGCATGCGCGTGAATACCAGTTCGACTTCATGTTCCGGCGGATTCGGCGGGTTGCCCCAGGCGTTGTATTCCATGCCCCGCGCGCCTTCGCGCGAAATCCAGTTCGGATAGGTGCGGCGCAGGCCGGTGTCCTTGATCGGCTCGTGCGAGTTGATCGCGATGCGATGCTTCGCCGCCGCTTCCAGCACCCGCAGATGATGGCCGGCATTCCACTGGCCGTCATGCCATTCGCGGATGACCGGGCCGCCAGCTTCGTCCTGACGCTCGATCTGACCGGCATCGCAGACGTAGCCGGTCTTCACCGAATCCACGCCCAGTCGTTCGTAGAACGTAAAGGCGGTTTCAAGCTGGCTTTCGTAGTGACTCACCGCGCAGCCGGTCTCGTGATGTCCGACCAGATGCACGCCTTTGGTTTTTGCGTACGCAGAGAGTTTTTCGATGTCGAAGTCAGGCGTGGCCTTGGTGAAATCGAAATTCCAGCCGTTACCGAACCACTGGCCATCCCAACCCGGGTTCCAGCCTTCAACCAGCACGCCACGGAAACCGTGCTTCGCGGCGAAGTCGATGTAGCGCATCGTGTTCTCGGTGGTCGCACCGTGTTTCTTGCCGGTCGCCCAGGCCTGCTGATCGAGATGCAGCGACCACCACACGCCGACGTATTTCGACGGCTTGAACCAGCTGACGTCGCCCAGTTTGTTGGGCTCGTTGAGATCGAGTTCGAGATCGGATTCATATAGCCCGCCGGCGGTGTCGGCGATCCGCAGCGTCCGCCACGGCGTATGGAACGGTGCGGTGCGATGCACCTTCCAACCTTCCGATGCCGGCGACAGCTGCGCGCGGAAACGCTGACCTTCCACCCGCCGCAGCCACATCGCGGAATAATCGACGAGCGCGGCTTCGTGAAACGCGATATGCAGGCCGTGATCGGTGCGGATCGTCATCGGCGTATGCGCCTGTGCGACCTCGTTGAGCGGCGTCTTGCTGTAGAGATATTCGTAGCGGTTCCATTCGCCGGCCGGAATCCACCACGCCGTAGACGATTCGGCGACATCGAACTCGGTCAGCTCGTCATCGATGATCACGTCCTTGAGCTGCGGCTGATCCGGAAATTCGTAGCGGAAGCCGAGGCCGTCGTCGTAGACCCGGAACGTCACGTCCAGTGCGCGCTTGGCGTTGGCGGTCTCGGTGACCCGCGCATGCAGCTCGTTGTAGCGGTTGCGCACGAAGCGGCGTTCGCCCCACGGCTGCTCCCAGGTGTCGTCGGCGCTGCGCGTTGCCTGCGAGGACAGCACGAAATTGCGCTCCAGCTTTTCCTGGCCACGCAGCTGGAAGCCGAGACGCGAGGTGGCGATGACCGGCGTGCCGAAACGCAGCACACGATAACCGAGCCGGCCTTCGGTGATGTCGAGCTCGACCTTCAGCACCTTGTCCGGCGATTCGACGCTGGCGACGGTTTCGGCATGGGCGGGCAGGGCAAAAGCGAAAGCAAGCGATACAGCCAAGGCACTGCAGGCAAGACCACGTTCTGAACGGAGGGTGTGCATCATGGTGCGTCTCGATGGCGTGGTCGCGACCACTGGAATGTTGATGGCTGACAGCGGCCCCTCACCCGGCCTTCGGCCACCCTCTCCCCGCAGGCGGGGAGAGGGAAAAGCGTGCATGGCGAGCGAGGGTGAGGGTGAGTGTGCTCATTCGACGACATACACCACTGCGGTGCGCGCGGGAATGACGAAGGCGGCATTCTTTGGGTCGTAGCGGGCCTCGCGCGCGGGGCGCTGGTCGGTGGCCTGCGCCGCGCGCTGAACGGGATGCAATACATAGGCCCTGCCCGCTTCCTCGGGCAGCACAAGCGTCTGCGCTTCGGGCGAGACATTGATGAAATACAGCACTTCGCGGAAACCGGCACCGGCATAGTTCGCGCCGTCGAGATGCGCTGCGATCACCAGCGGATTCTGTTCCGGGCCGACGTTGCGGAACGACAGCCGCGCTTCGACATCGTTGGACGTGCGCATCCGGAACAACGTGGAACTGCTGCGAATGCGCAGCAGATCGTTGAACGCATCGCGCATCCATGCAATGTCTTCGGGCCGTGGTTTGATCGACGCATCCGCGAGCACCGGCTTGAGCAGCGCCCAGTCCTTGCCGTTGTCCTGCTTCGGCGGCAAGCCGGCGCCGAAGCCGTTGTCGGTGTAGGCCCAGTCGAGGCGGTTGAACCAGTCGCCGGAGTCGAAACTGTTGCGGTCCAGCGATTTTGAACGCAGCACTTCCATGCCAGCGTGATAGTAGGCAATGCCCTGGCTGAAGCTCACGAACGCCGCGCCGAGCAGCTGCACGCGGGCGCGATCTTCGCGTGAGGTGTTGCGCGGCAGCTTCAGCGCGAGGATGTCGAACAGCGTCGGGTTGTCATGATTCTCGACGTAATTGACGACTTCGCCCGGCTGCGCGGCATAGCCGGCGGGCTGCCCGGCGTAATCGATATCGGCGAGCCGTTTCGTTTCGCCATCGACGGTCGTCATGCGCACATCGCGCAGCGTGCCGGCCAATCCGATCCGCGCCATGTCGGCCGCGTGCAGCAGCACCTCGCGCTGGTCTTTGCCACGACCATCTTCAAGCGTGTTGAAGGCATTCGGCGCATAGCCGAGTCCGCTGAGCAGGCCTTGGCCCGCGATCAGCGCCTCGCCGCTGTCGCAGCAGCC
>JBGSID010000259.1:0-1551 GCA_041751895.1 Lysobacteraceae bacterium
CGACGGGCGTCGGCGAACGCGTTCTCGCCTTGCGCGGCGTGCCAAACGCACGCGTGGCCGCAGATGCGCTGGCCGCACAGTGGTTGCAGCAACCGCCGTCTGCCGCATGGCGTACGGCTTCTGAACTGCGACCACTGCTGCAGCAGGCGCTGCCGATGGTCGTGGACCCGCATGATCTGCAGGCACTCGCCGACGATCTTGGCCTGCGTCTGGAGCTGAGCTGGATCGACAGCGCAGCCGATGGCAGCTTCCGCGCCCTGTTCGCCGCGCAGGATCAGGCGATGGCGCCACTGCGTGCTGCATTGCACGCATTGCCTGCGGAACAGCATGCAGATGACATGCCCAGGCAGCCCTGGGCGAGCGATCCGCAACAAGCCTTGCTGCGTCGCCGTCTGCCGGTGCTCTTGCGCGAACACCTGCAACACCGTCTGCCGGAGCACATGGTGCCGGCGGCCTACGTGTGGATGCCGCGCCTGCCGTTGACCGGCAATGGCAAGCTCGACCGTCAGGCACTGCCACCTCCACCGACCGAGCGCGTCGAACTGGCGGATCGTTACGAAGCGCCGCAGACCGATACGCAACAGCGCATGGCCGCGATCTGGGCGGAAGTGCTGGGTGTCTCGCGTGTGGGTATCCACGACAACTTCTTCGAACTCGGCGGCCATTCGCTGCTGGCGACGCAAGTTGCCGCGCGTGCGCACAAGGCCTTCGGCGTGGAAGTCCCGCTGCGCGCGTTGTTCGAACATCCCACCATCGCCGGACTGTGCCAGCGTCTGGAAACGCTGCAGGACGCGACGAGCGATGCACCACCGCCGTTGCGTCCGGTGCCGCGCGACGGCAACGGGTTGCCGATGTCCTTCGCGCAACAGCGGCTGTGGTTCCTCGACCGTCTTGATCCGGGTGGAAGCGTCTACAACATCTCGCTGGCGATGCGCGTACGCGGCCATCTGGATGCCGACGCACTGCAGCGCACGCTCGATGCCATCGTCCAGCGCCATGAAGTGCTGCGCACCTGTTTCGGCGAGCACGACAACCAGCCGATGCAGCGCGTGCTGCCGGCAGCGCCGGCCGAACTGCGCGTCTGCGCGTTGTCGCCGGAAGACGCGCATCGCACTGCCGAGGCGTTCGCGCTGGAGCCGTTCGATCTGTCGCACGGCCCGTTGTTGCGCGTCTTGCTGGCACGCACCGGCGAAGACGACGCACTGCTGGTGTTCTCGATGCACCACATCGTCGGCGACGGTTGGTCGATCGGCGTACTGGTGAAGGAAATGGCCGAGCTGTATCCGGCCTACAGCGCCCATCGCGAACCGGAACTGCCGCCGTTGCCGGTGCAGTACGCCGATTTCGCGGTCTGGCAGCGCCAATGGCTGGAAGGCCCGGAACTGCAGCGGCAGCTCGCCTACTGGCGCGAGGCCTTGCAGGCGCCGTTGCCGGTGCTGGATCTGCCGGCCGATTTCCCGCGTCCACCCCGCCCCAGTCATCGCGGCGGCCATGTGTCGATCGCCTTCAATGCCGACACGGTGGCGTCGCTGCGCGCATTGGCGCAGCGCG